>ONAL01000046.1 GCA_900315785.1 uncultured Eubacteriales bacterium | reverse complement strand
CAGGGTTGCCTGCCTTGCCTGAAGCCATAATCGCGAGTGTGTCGTTGGTGGAGGTGTCACCGTCCACGCTGACCATATTGTAGCTGTCCTCGACCGCTTCTCTCAGCGCGCTTTCGAGCATTTCGCTCGAAACAGCCGCGTCGGTGGTTACGAACGAGAGCATAGTTCCCATATTGATGTGTATCATACCGCTGCCCTTTGCGATTCCGCCGACGGTGACGGTCTTGCCGCCCAAGGTCATAGTCATAGCCATTTCCTTTTTGACCGTGTCGGTTGTCATAATCGCCTCAGCCGCGTTTGTGCCGCCCTCCTTGGAGAGCTTGCCGCGCATAAGCTCGGCGCCCTTCTCGATAGGCTCAATCGGGAGCACTTCGCCGATTACGCCTGTCGAAGCGACAATTACGTCCTGGGCGTTCACACCCAGCACATCAGCCGCGATATCGCACATTCTCTCGGCTTTCTCAATTCCGTCAGCGTTGCAGGTGTTGGCGTTGCCCGAGTTCACGATAACCGCCTGAGCCTTGCCGTTTTCGAGATGTTTTTTTGTGACCGCAATCGTGTCAGACTTGACGAGGTTTTTTGTGAAAACCGCCGCCGCATTGCACAGCGTGTCGCAGTAAATCAGCGCAAGGTCGCGTTTTGTCTTGTTTGAGGGCTTTACGGAAGCGCAGACTCCCTGAGCGGTAAAGCCCTGCGGAGCGGTAACTCCGCCGTCTATAAATTTAAACATAATTGTCTCCGTAATTTAGAACGCGGGCGGGATGATGTCGAGCCCTGTCTTTTCGTCAAGTCCGAAAATGATGTTCATATTCTGAATTGCCTGACCAGCGGCGCCCTTGACCATATTGTCAATCGCGGCGCAGGCTACGAGCTTTCCTGCTCTCTTGTCAAAGTGAACGCTGATATCGCAGAAGTTCGAATACTTGATGTTATGGATATCGGCGCACATACCCTCGGGGAGCACGCGCACAAAGAACTCGTCCTTGTAGTAATCCTCATACGCCTTTCTCAAATCCTCGTAGGTAACGCCTTCCTTGACGTCGGCGTAGCAGGTCGCTAGGATACCTCTGTTCACGGGGAGAAGGTGCGGAACAAAGGTTACCGTAACCTTTTCGCCCGAAAGGCGCGAGAGCGTCTGTTCAATCTCGGGTGTGTGGCGGTGGCACGCAACCTTGTAAGCGTGGAAGCCCTCGTTGAGCTCGGGATAATGGTTGCCCTGAACAGGCTTTCTGCCTGCTCCCGTAACTCCGCTCGCACAGTTGCAGATAATGCCCTTCATCTCGATAAGTCCGTTGACAACCGCGGGAGCGAGCGCGAGCGGCGAACAGGTTGTGTAGCAGCCGGGGTTCGCGATAACGCTCTTGCCCTTGATATCGTCACGGAAAAACTCGGGAAGTCCGTAAACAGACTCCTCGTGCAGAGCCTTGTCGAGGAAGGTTCCGCCGTACCATTCGGTGTATTCGTCCTCGGATTCGAGACGAAAGTCCGCGCCGAGGTCGATAAACTTTACGTTATTTTTCTTACATTCGGCGGCGAGCTCCTGGCTTAAACCGTGGGGAAGCGCTGCAAAAACGACGTCGCTCTTCCTGACGACCTCATCTGCGTTCTCACACACCATATCGTTGAGGTAGATGTAGCTCGGGTAAACGTCCGAAATCTTCTTTCCCTCAAAGCTTACGGAGCTGATAGCCGCAACCTCTGCCTCGGGGTGGCTGCCGATAAGCCTTACCAGCTCGCAGCCCGCATATCCTGTAGCTCCTACTATTCCAACCTTTATCATTTGAGTAACTCCTCTATTCTTTCAGCCTGATATTTTACATTCTCGGGAGCGGGACCGCCGAAGGCTTTGCGCTGAGATACGCAATACTCCAGCGAAATCGCCTTGTAAACGTCCTCGTTGAAAACGTCGCAGACGTTCCTGTATTCCTCAATGGGAAGGCTCTCGAGGTCTGTGCCGAGCTCGATACATCTTGCGACGAGCTCGCCTGTCGCCTTGTAAGCGTCACGGAACGGAACACCGTTCTTTGTGAGCCAGTCGGCAACGTCGGTAGCGTTGATAAAACCGCCTGCCGCGGCTTTTCTCATATTTTCGGGAATAACCCTCATTGTGTCGAGCATCGGGATAAACGCGGTCAGGCACATTTTAACGGTATCAACCGCGTCAAAAATCGCCTCTTTATCCTCCTGCATATCCTTGTTGTACGCAAGCGCGATGCCCTTCATTACTGTGAGCAGGGTCATCGTGTCACCGAATACGCGTCCGCTCTTGCCGCGAACGAGCTCCGCGATGTCGGGGTTCTTTTTCTGCGGCATAATTGACGAGCCTGTCGAGAAAGCGTCGTCGAGCTCGATGAACTTGAATTCCCAGGAGCACCACATAATGATTTCCTCGGAGAAACGGCTGAGGTGGACCATAATGATTGAGAGCACCGACGAGAACTCAATGCAGTAGTCGCGGTCGGAAACTCCGTCGAGAGAGTTGTTCGTGATTCTGTCGAAGCCGAGCAGCTCCTTGGTGATATTCCTGTCAATCGGGTAGGTCGTACCCGCGAGCGCGCAGGAGCCGAGCGGCATTTCGTCCATACGCCTGAGGCAGTCGTCAAGACGGCTGATATCTCTCAGAAACATTTCAGCGTACGCGAGCAGATGATGACCGAAGGTAATCGGCTGAGCTCTCTGCAGATGTGTGTAGCCAGGCATAACCGTGTCGCTGTATTCCTTCGCCTTCTTAGCGATAACGGCGATTAAGTCCTCGAGCATTTTACGGGTGTTTACGACCTCTTTTTTGAGGTAGAGCTTGATGTCAAGAGCGACCTGGTCGTTTCTGCTTCTCGAGGTGTGAAGGCGCTTGCCGTCGTCACCGATGCGCTTTGTGAGCTCGCCCTCGATGAAGGTGTGGATGTCCTCAGCCTCCATATCAATCGCAAGCTTGCCGCTTTCGATATCGCCGAGGATTTCTCTGAGCCCCTGTCTGATGTGCTCAGCCTCTTCCTCCTTGATGATACCGCACTGACCGAGCATAGTCGCGTGGGCAATACTGCCCTCGATGTCCTCTCTGAACATACGGCTGTCAAAGCTTATTGAGCTGTTAAAATCGTTAGTCGTCTTTGAAAGCTCCTTCTTGAAGCGTCCTTTCCAAAGCTGCATAAAATCACCCCATAAAACCGCTTAATGGGACAGGGTTTCCCCTGTCCCTCAAAGCTATGTAATAACAAATTTTCTTATTTGATAAGTCCCTTTTTAGCCCTTACCTTAATCGGGAGACCAAAGAGGTTGATGAAGCCTGCGGAATCGTTCTGGTTGTAAACCTCGTCCTCGTCAAATGTAGCAATCTCCTCGTCGTAGAGCGAATACGGAGATGTAACGCCCGCGTCGATGATGTTGCCCTTGTAGAGCTTGAGCTTTACGTCGCCTGTTACGTACTCCTGAGTGCTGTCAACGAAAGCCGAGAGAGCCTCACGGAGAGGTGTGTACCATTTGCCGTCGTAAACGAGCTCTGCAAACTTGATTGCGAGCACGCTCTTGTAGTGCTGAGTATCCTTGTCGAGGCAGATTTCCTCGAGCTTGCTGTGAGCAGCGTAGAGGATTGTGCCGCCGGGGGTCTCGTATACGCCCCTCGCCTTCATACCTACAAGACGGTTCTCGACGATATCTGTGATACCGATACCGTTCTTGCCGCCGATTTCGTTGAGCTTTGTTACGATGGAAACTGCGTCCATTTCCTCGCCGTTGATAGCTGTCGCCTCACCCTTTTCAAAGTGAATTGTCAGATACTCGGGCTCGTCGGGAGCCTGAAGGGGGGATACTCCCATCTCAAGGAAGCCTTCCTTCTCGTACATGGGCTCGTTTGCGGGATCCTCAAGGTCGAGACCTTCGTGGCTTAAATGCCAGAGGTTCTTGTCCTTGGAGTAGTTTGTCTCACGGTTAATCTTGAGCGGAATCTTCTTAGCCTCAGCGTAAGCGATTTCCTCCTCACGGCTCTTGAACTCCCAGACCCTCCAGGGAGCGATAATCTTCATATCGGGAGCGTAAGCCTTGATAGCGAGCTCAAAACGAACCTGGTCGTTGCCCTTACCTGTGCAGCCGTGGCAGATAGCGTCAGCGCCCTCTTTAAGAGCGATTTCTACAAGACGCTTTGCGATAATCGGACGAGCAAAGGATGTACCGAGAAGGTACTTTCCCTCATAAACTGCGCCCGCCTTGATTGTGGGATATACATATTCTTCAACAAATTCTTTGTTCAAATCCTCGATATAGAGCTTTGACGCGCCTGTCGCGATAGCCTTTTCCTCAAGACCCTCGAGCTCGTCAGCCTGACCTACGTTACCAGAAACCGCGATAACCTCGCAGTTGTCGTAGTTTTCCTTTAACCAGGGAATGATGATAGATGTATCAAGTCCGCCCGAATAAGCGAGGACTACCTTTTTAATCTTGTTGTCAGCCATAATAATTACCTCCGAAAAAGTGTAAAATGTTTGCTTCTGATTACTCTTAACATTATACTACTAAAAACAAAAAATTCAAGACCTTTTGCATAAATATTCAAAGTTTATGAAAATTACATAAAAACTGTCAGGAAACAACTCCTTTTAACTCTTTTATCAATAAAAACACGGGTATTTTCGCCCTGTCAGAACTCCGCAATTTTTGCTTACCGAATAATAATGCATATTTATACTGAATATTAGCATAAATATACAGTATATTGAATTATACTTTTTAATATGATAAAATACTACTCAGAAGAAAGGATTTGATACTATGTCAACTTTTAAGGAAATCAGCCCGTTCGAAATTGCTCAGAACCCCTTCTCGCTTATCGGCAAGGACTGGGCGCTCGTAACCGCCAAGAACGGCGACGGCTGCAATACAATGACCGCTTCATGGGGCGGCGTGGGAATTATGTGGAACAAACCCGTCACCTTCGCCTTTATCCGTCCCCAGCGCTTCACCTTCGGTCTGCTCGAAAACGAGGAGTATTTCTCGATGAGCTTCTATCCCGAGGAATATCGCAAGGCGCTCACCTTCTGCGGCACAAAGAGCGGCAGAGACGTGGACAAGGTCAAGGAATGCGGATTCACTCCTAACTACAGCGAAAAGGCTCCCTATTTTGAGGAAGCAAAGCTTGTGCTCATCTGCCGCAAGCTTTACGCTCAGGAGCTGGGCAAGGACAGCATTATCGACGAAAGCGTCGTTCTGCCCCAGTACAACGGCGACGACTACCACAAGATGTACATCAGCGAAATCGTAAAGGTGCTTTCAAAATGATAAAAAGGCTAATCTGCGCCGCTCTCGCGGCGGCGCTGTTGCTCGGCTTTTCAGGCTGCGGCAAGGAAGAAAAAGCCGTCAACATCAGCTCCATTACGCTGAGCGAAAACAACCTCAAACGCGCAAAAGCCGAGATTGACGAAGCGCTCAACGAAGCCGACTTTTGCGGCGGCGTTTATGTAAAGCTCAACAAAAACATAATTTATGAGGATTACAGGGGCTATGAGGATGAGGGCAAGAAAAAGGAAATTGACGGCAAAACGCGCTATCAGTTCAGCTCTCTGACAAAGAATATGACGGGAATCGCGGTTTTGCAGCTCGCCGATGAGGGCAAGCTCAGTCTCGACGACACCCTCGACAAATTCTTTGAGGTCACCAAGAAGCGTTCCTACCTCAAAAACGTTACCGTAAATCAGCTTCTGTCCGTAGAAGTCAGCCTCGGCGTGTATCCGTCGGAGCTCATCGACGGCAAGGAAAACGAGAAAAAAGCAGCAAAAGCCCTCAAAAAGAAGGGCGCGCTCAAAAAGCTCATCACCGAGCATATTCTCGATAACGGCTACGGCAACGAAGCTACCGACGCGCACTCCAACTACTATATTCTCGGTCTGATTATCGAAAAGGTCTCGGGCGAAAGCTACGAGGATTATCTGCAGAAGAATATCTTTGATAAGCTCAGAATGACCGAAACAGAGGTCGTCTCCGACAAGCGTCCCCTTTCGGGCTACAATGTGGACAAGAAGGAATGGCGCGACGAAAACACCTCGCCGCTGTTCAACAATATGGAGTTTATGTTCTCATCGTTCGGCGTTACCTCAACAATCTGCGATATGGAGAAGTTCTATGACGCGATTCTCGACAACACGCTGACAAAGACCAATCTTCTCGATGAAATCGAAAGCTTCAACTCGGGCTACGGCTACGGCTTCAAGCACGACGGCAAGAACCTGTTCACCTACGGCGGCACCAGTCTGCACACGGCTTACGCGTATATCAACACCGAAACTCGCGAGCTCGCGCTGCTCTGCTCCAACCGAACAGGCAAAATCAGGATAAACGACACAGGCAAGGCGGTTTACAACGCGGTCAACTCCAAGATAAACGGAATGTTGCTCGACAAAAACGGTAATTAAAATGAACAAGCTCGGCAGATTTTTTACACTATTATTCATAACCGCAATCGCGTTGGGGCTTCTCTGCCCGACCACAGCCTTCTGCGCCTCCGCGACGCTCAAGTCGTCGGACGTGGAAGTTGCCGCAGGCAGATTGTTTGACGTGGACATCGCCGTCAAATCCGACGAAACTCTCACGGCGGGCAGCTTCAGGCTTGAGTATGACCCGAACACAATTGAAATCCGCTCCGTGTCTGCTAACACAATCGGCGAGGTTAGGTCGGCAGACGACGGCGGCGAAACGACGGCAATTTACCTCTGCTCAAACGGCATAAGTCTGAAAAACTCTCCGAGCCTTATTTCCGTGCGCTATAAGCTGCTCAAGTCAGCCGACGCAAAAATCAAAATCAGCGCCTACGACTTTACAAATATGGAAGTTGAAAACTTCACCCCTCCTCAGCCGATTTATGTAAAGGTCAAGGCGGTCGTGAAAACAAGCTCTCAAGGCTCCTCAAAGGCGCGCGCAGGCGCAAAGTCGAGCGTTGGAAAAAGCACGAAATCCAAGAACGGCTCAAAAAGCTCGACAAGCTCGGGCAAATCAATATCACACGTGCCAAACGGCGACGAAACCACTGCAGAAGAAGCTAACACCTTCGATTTGGACGGGACAAGCAGCCGCGACTTTTTCTCCTACTTTCTGCCCTACGCCGGCGCAATATTTTTCTTTGTGTTCGGCTTCATACTGCTCACCTCGCTCGCGATTTCCATGGGCAAAAAGAAAAAGCGCCTCGAAAGGCGCGTCGAACATCTGGAAGCCAAGCTCGGCGAACACTACGTCGAAGAGGACGACGAGGACAAAGGTCCAATCCTCTTCTGATTTACAATCGAGTAGGGTGAAATTTCTCCGCCCTCTCACACCACCGTACGTGCCGTTCGGCATACGGCGGTTCAATTCAATTTCAAAGTATGCTGTCTAAGA
>ONAL01000040.1 GCA_900315785.1 uncultured Eubacteriales bacterium | reverse complement strand
AAAAAAACAAGGCACCCACTTTTTAATGAGTGTCTTGTTCCTTAACTAAATGATATTGTCCCTTCGGGGAGCGTTTTCTTTTGTCCGCTCAAACTGTCCTTAAATTATTGTTAAAAACTGTCTATTTAAATAGGACAGTTTTTAAGCTATAATCTTTTCAGATATTTTGAAAGGATTGAAAGCTATGAAAAGAATCGTAACAATCCAGGATATTTCCTGCGTCGGAAAGTGCTCGCTCACCGTTGCTCTTCCGATTATCTCCGCAGAGGGCGTAGAGGCGGCTATCATTCCCACAGCCGTTCTTTCCACTCACACAATGTTCAAGAACTTCACCTGCAAGGATTTGGACGACCAGATTCTCCCTATCGCGGAGCATTGGAAGAACGAGGGCATCACCTTTGACGCGTTCTATACAGGCTATCTCGCTTCCGCCGAGCAGATTGGCAAGGTCAAGAAGCTCATCGGCGACTTAAAGACAGACGGCAACCTCGTTATCATCGACCCCGCAATGGCTGACAACGGCAAGCTTTATCCCGCGTTTGACGCTGATTTCCCGAAGGAAATGGCAAAGCTCGCGGCGGTTGCTGACATCGTTCTCCCCAACATCACCGAGGCGTGCTACCTCACCGACACACCCTTCCGTGAGGAATACGACGAGAGCTTCGCAAAGGATATTATGAAGAAGCTCGCCGCTCAGGGTGCCAAGAAGGTTGTCCTCACGGGCGCAGCCTTTGACGGCAAGTACGGCGTAATGCTCTATGACAGCGATACCGACGAGTTCTATATGTACGAGCAGGAAAAGCTCGACGCCGCGTTCCACGGCACAGGCGATATTTTCAGCTCGGCATTCACAGGCGCGCTTGTCCGCGGCTTTGCGATTGAGAAGGCGATTGAAATCGCCGCCGACTACACAGCCGAGTGTATCCGAATCACAAAGAACACACCCGATTCCAACTGGTACGGCGTCGACTTCGAGCGCGCTATCCCGTATCTCGTGAAAAAGCTCGGAGACTGATAACAGCATATAATAAAGAAATCAAGGCGTTTTGGTAAACAGCCTTGATTTTTTTATGTCAAATATGTTAAATTATTAGGTAAGTAAATAAATCAGCGAGAGCAGCAGTCCCTCGCTTCCCTTTTCGCCCATCAGCAGGACAACAAGCAGCAGAATAACGCTCGTTTCCTTATCCTTGAACAGAGCGTCCAACCCGAACAGCGACGACTTCGGCTTTGGCTCGGAGGGCTCGGGCTTCGGGCTTTCCTCGGGTTTCGGAGGAGAGGAGCTTCGCGGCTGATTTGAGCGCATATGCGACGCGCGTTTCAGCGCTTCTCTCGTGATTGGGTCAATTTCGGGCATAATCCACCTCAGAACATCTCAAAAATTCCGCCCTCCTTCAGCGCGGGCAGGAGCTTCATTATCCTTAACATTCGTTTTGCGGCGTCCAGCTTTCGGCGTTTCTCCTCCCCGAGAAACGGTCTAAGAGCCGCCAGAAGCCGCGAGGTGTCGTCCTCTTCCTTTGTCATATTCAGCAGAGGAATGAGCTTGGTGATTGCTCCGAGAGCTTCTCCCGAAATCGGCGCTTCGACCTCGGGTTCAGGCTCTGACGCGGCTTCGCTTCCGAGCCCAAGCATCTGCCCGAGGCTCTGAATCTCTTTCATCGCCTCGGGGTCGGACATTATTTTCGACAGCGCGCCTGAGATGTCGTCCGTCATTTCTGGAGCTTCCTTAACAGCGCCTTAGCCGCGGGCGAGTTCAGGATTTCCTGTGACTTCTTGGGGTCTGAAAGCACGCTTTTGAGCTTTTGCGCCTGTTCGTCGCTCAGCCCGCCGAGCATCTTCTCGACCTTAGCCTTGTTCCTGGGGTCAGCCTTGGCGCCGCTTTTGCTTACTATATTATTGATTAAGTTATTAAGCTCGTTGTTATTCATCAAAAACACCTCGCTATATACTATGCGGGAACGGTAATTTTATGAAAAGAAAGAGTGATACGTTATGAAAATACTGGTTTTATCGGACTCTCACGGAAACGCCCGCGGCGTTGAGAACGCCGTCAAAAAGTACGGCAGAAACGCCGACTTGATTGTTCACTGCGGCGACGCGACGCGCGGCGAAGCGGAGGACCTCGCGCGAAAGAGCGATATCCCCGTCGTTTGCGTCCGCGGAAACTGCGACTTTGTCACCGACCTTAACGACATCGAATATCTCGATTTGTGCGGCCGCAGGATTATGATAACCCACGGTCACCTTTTCGGGGTAAAGTACGGTCTCGAGCGGCTCTCGTACTCCGCGGAAGAAAAGGGCGCGTCACTCGTTTTCTTTGGTCACACCCATATCGCTGCCGACGAAACCCTCGGCGGCGTGCGTATGATAAACCCCGGAAGCTGCGGAAAGTGGCAGGCAACCTGCGCGGTTGTGGAGCTTGACGACAACGGAAATGTGCTCGTTAACCACGTCCGCGTGCCCAAGTAAAAATAAATGTAGTATTTTTCCGCGTTTTATGGTACAATAAAAGGAGTATGAAGAAAGAGGGGCGGACGTATGAATTTTTCAGGCTTCAACGGAAGCGAAAATCTAAAGAATTCACTCAACGCCCTCGAAAACGGCGGCAGACTTCCTCACGCGATTATCATCAGCGGTTCGACTGCCGAGGAGCGCGAAGCCCTCACCAGGCTCCTGTCAAAATGGGCGGTCTGTTCATCTGACGGCGAACGCCCCTGCGGCGTGTGCAAAAACTGCGTGAACGCCGAGGAGAAGGCGCACAGCGACATCTACTACGCCGTCGGCTCGGGCAAAACCGAGATATACAGTGCAGAGGAGCTCAAGCGGATTGTCGCCGACGCGTCAATCAAGCCTAATCAGGCAGACCGAAAGGTCTACATATTTGAGGACTGCGACCGAAGGCTCCCCGCAATTTCGCAGAACATTCTGCTCAAAACGCTTGAGGAACCGCCTCAGGATATCCTCTTTATACTCACCTGCAAAAACTCAAAGCTCCTGCTCGAGACTATCCGCTCCCGAGCAACAACGCTGCAATTAAAGGACGACCTGTCCGTAAGCTCCGACGCTCTCAAAATCGCCGAGGAAATGATGAGCGGCATCGTGTCGCCGTCGGAGATAAATCTGCTTCGTGCGACATTTAAGCTAAACGAGCGTTTCTTGGCGCTCTCGGCGCTCGACGCGGCGGCGCTTTTGCTCCGTGACGGAATGGCTCTCTATATGGGCGGCACGCCCGAGCTCAGCAGCGAAGCGGCGGAGAAGCTTTGCAGAAAGCTCACCAAGGCGCATTTCCTGGAACTCATCGAGGTGACAGGGGAGGCGCGCGAAAAAATCAATCAGAACATACCGCTGAAGCTCGTTTCCACGTGGCTTTGCGCGCAATACAGGAGGACAGTATGGCAGAAGTAATCGGAGTACGATTTAAAGAGGTCGGAAAGATTTACTACTTTGACCCGAAAAACGTCAAGCTCAAGGCGGACGACCTGGTAATCGTCGAAACCGCCCGAGGCATTGAGTGCGGCAAGGTCGCGCTCGCTAACAAGGAGGTTCCCGACGAGGAAATTCTCCACCCCTTAAAGCCGCTTATCCGTAAGGCGACCGAGAACGATATCTCCCACATCGCCGAGAACAAAAAGCGCGAAAAAGAGGCGTTCAAGACCTGCGAGAAGAAAATCGCCGAGCACAAGCTCAAGATGAATCTTGTGGACGTCGAGTATACATTTGATAATAACAAAATCCTTTTCTACTTCACCGCCGACGGACGCGTCGATTTCCGAGCTCTCGTCAAGGATTTGGCGAGCGTGTTCAGAACCAGAATCGAGCTCAGACAAATCGGTGTGCGTGACGAGGCGAAGATGCTGGGCGGTCTCGGCGTCTGCGGACGTCCGTTCTGCTGTCACAGCTTTATGGGCGATTTCCAGCCTGTTTCCATTAAAATGGCAAAGGAGCAGGGACTTTCGCTTTCTCCCGTCAAGATTTCGGGAACCTGTGGCAGGCTTATGTGCTGTCTCAAGTATGAGCAGGAGGCTTACACCGACCTTCTCAAGCGCACTCCCAAGGTCGGAGCCATTGTCAAAACTCCCGAGGGCAAGGGGCTTGTGGTTGAGAACAACCTTATCTCGGGTACCCTCAAGGTCAAGCTCGATTCTTCTCCCGAGGGCGTAGCTCCCACAACCTTCAAGGTTAGAGAGGTCAAGCTCCTAAAGGACGGCTATATCAAAATGAATAAGAAGGAAATCGAGGATTTGAAGCATTTGGAGGGCTAACCCGAAAAATTTGAAAAATCCGAGTAATAAATACAACTAACCTATTGCAATTTACAGAAATTGTGATACAATGAATTTAATAATAATTAGGAGGTTCATCTAATGGCATACGTAATTAACGACGATTGCATTATGTGCGGCGCTTGCGCTGATGAGTGCCCTGTAAGCGCAATTTCCGAGGGCGACGGCAAGTACGCTATCGACGCTGACGCTTGCATCGACTGCGGTACATGCGCTGATGTTTGCCCTGTAGGCGCTCCCCAGGAGGGCTAATCGCAACGGCTCATAGCGAATAAACGGTGAGGCAATGCCTTGCCGTTTTTTGTTTTATATAGTATAATGGACTTATCATCTGATAACTGGAGTAATTATGATTAAGAACGGAGAACACCTCGAGCCGCTGGGAAACGGGATACGCATAATCGTTTCGGATTTGTTCCGCTTTTCCACCGATACCATAATCCTCGCGGATTTCGCTAAACCCCGCAAGGGGATAAAGGCGGTTGACCTCGGCACAGGCTGCGGCACAATTCCGCTTTTGTGGAGCCGCAGCGACAAGACAACAAGCATAACCGCGGTAGAGCTCCAGCCCGAGGGAGCCGATATGGCTCGCCGAAGCGTCGAGCTCAACGGGCTTGATAATATAAGCGTCGTGAACGCGGATTTGAAGGAGCTAAAGGGCGTTCTGCCCTTTGGCAGCTTTGATTTGGTCTGCTGCAATCCGCCTTACAAGGAGAGCGGAACGGGCATCAAAAACCCCGACGGAGAAAAGCTCCTTGCCCGTCACGAGGAAGGCTGCACAATCGGCGACATCTGCCTTGCCGCGAAGAACCTTTTGCAGTTTGGCGGCAGATTTGTGATGTGCCAGCGACCCGAGCGCCTTGCCGACGTGCTCGAAGCTATGCGCAGCAACGACCTCGAACCGAAGCGTCTCCGTTTTGTTCAGCAGCGTCCCGAAAAACCGCCCAAGCTCTTTCTTGTCGAGGGCAGACGCGGCGGCAAAAAGGGCGGACTTGTGACCGAAAGCACGCTGTTCATCGAAAGCGACGAAATGCTCGGCATTTACGGAAGCTATAAGGAGGGCTATCTTGAGTAAGCTGTATGTGGTCGGTACCCCGATAGGAAACCTTTCGGACTTGTCGCCGAGAGCTGTCGAAACGCTCGAAGCGGTAGATTTTATCGCCGCCGAGGACACTCGGGTTACCCTGAAGCTGTTAAACCATTTTAATATAAAGAAGCCTATGCTCAGCTACTATGAGCACAACAAGCGCGAGCGCGGAGAGATTATCTGCGCGCGTATTCTTGCGGGTGAAAGCTGCGCGATTGTTACCGACGCGGGTATGCCGTGCATATCCGACCCTGGCGAGGATTTAATCAAGCTCTGCGAGCAAAAGGGAATAGACACGGTCGTTGTTCCCGGTCCGAGCGCGGTTGTGTCGGCGCTTGCGGTCAGCGGTCTCGAAACGGGCAGATTCTGTTTTGAGGGCTTTTTGAGCGTAAACAAAAAGAGCCGCCGCGAGCACCTCGAAAGTCTGCGCGACGAATGCCGCACTATGATTTTCTACGAGGCTCCGCACAAGCTCCCGACCACGCTCAGAGACTTGTACGACTTCTTCGGCGACAGGAAGCTCACAATCGTCAGAGAGCTCACCAAAATCCACGAGGAAACAATCCGCACCACCACGAAAATCGCCGCCGAGGAGCTCGCCTACAGCGGTATCAAGGGTGAAATCGTTCTTGTGCTCGAGGGCAAAAAGCAGGACGAGCAGGAGAGCTACACACTCAGTGAAGCGGTTGAGCTCGCCAGAAAGCTCGAGCAAGGCGGAATGCGAATCAGCGACGCCGCCAAGGAAGCCGCCGGACTCTCGGGCTTTAAGAAAAATGATATTTATAAGGAGCTTGTATGAACGCAATAGAAAAAATCCACTCGCTCGACGCGTTCGGCTCGCGTCCGGGGCTCGACAGGATTCAGAGATTTCTCGATATTCTCGGCAACCCTCAGGACAAGCTGAAATTCATCCACGTAGCGGGCACAAACGGAAAGGGCTCCACCTGCAGGATTCTCAGCTCCGTGCTCGTCGACGCGGGATACAAGACGGGACTTTTCATCTCGCCCTATATCGTCGATTTCCGCGAGCGAATTCAGATAAATAACGAAATGATAAACGAGGAAGTGCTCGAGGACGCGGTCGCGCGAACCTTCCCGATTCTCGAAAAACTCCGCGCCGAGGACTGCGTGATTACCGAGTTCGAGTACGTCACCGCGCTCGAGTTTCTTATCCACGCCGAGGCTGAGTGCGACGTTGTTGTGCTCGAAACGGGAATGGGCGGTCTGCTCGACTGTACAAATGTCATTGAGCCGCCGCTCTGCTCGGTCATCACAACAATAGGAATCGACCACACCGCCGTGCTCGGCTCGACAATTACCGAGATTTCAGAGCAGAAGTGCGGTATCATAAAGAGCGGTTCCGCCGCGGTCACCTCAAATCAGGTTCCCGACGCTATGCGCTATATCGAGAACGACTGCCGCGAAAAGGGCGTTGAGCTTCATAAAAGCTCCGACGTTGCCGTCGAGGTTGTTGAGAGGTCGCTTTACGGCACCAAGCTCAGTTACAACGGGCTTGAGCTGTTCTTGCCGCTTGTCGGCGACCACCAGATTGAGAACGCCAAGACCGCGCTCGCCGCTTTAGAGGTTGTAAAGCGTAGCTTTGATATCTCCGACGAAAACCTCGTAAACGGATTTAAATACACAACAAATCCCGCTCGTTTCGAGCCGCTTTCAGATAACCCGACCGTCATTCTCGACGGAGCTCACAACCCCAACGGAGTTGAGGCGCTCGTCAACGCGGTCAAGCGGTATATCGGCACGGACGGAATCCTCATTCTCGGTATGCTCGCGGACAAGGACAGCCTCACCTCGGTGAAGCTTCTGCGCGAGGTTTTCGACACGGTCTACACCGTACCCGTTAACAACCCGAGGGCGCTCAGCGGTGCTCAGCTCGGAGAAAAATGCCGTGTGTTTTTCCCTGAGGTCAAGGTGTTTGACAGCGCTTTTGACGCGTTCGACGAAGCTCTTGACAGAGCAAAAACAGAGAACAGACCGGTCGTTATCGCGGGTTCGCTTTATCTTGCGGGAGAAATCAGACCGTATATAATCTCAAAAACATAATATGACAAAATTTTCAGCCTGCTTCGGTTATAATCGGAGCAGGCTGAATTTTTTCAAAGGACTGATAAAATGCTGAATTCAGAGTACAAGGACGACGCGCTCAAGGTTTACCTCAGCGGCGAAATCGACCACAACCGCGCCGCCAACATCCGAACCTCAATCGACGCGCGCATAAACGCTCTGCGCCCAAAGACGCTCGAGCTTGATTTTTCAAAGGTGACATTTATGGACAGCTCGGGAATCGGGCTGATAATGGGCCGTTACCGCTCCGTCGGACTTGTCGGCGGAGCCCTCAAGGTCACCAACGTTCCGCCGAGGATAGAAAAGATAATCGAGCTCAGCGGTATTTCTTCTCTGGGGGTGTTGGGATGAATATTCAGAACGAAATGCATCTTAAATTCCTGAGCAAGAGCTCCAACGAGAGCTTCGCCCGAAGCGCCGTAGCTGCGTTCACGCTCGAGCTTGACCCGACAATCGCCGAGCTTGCCGATATCAAAACGGCAGTCAGCGAGGCGGTCACTAACGCGATTGTTCACGGCTACCGCAGGGAGTCGGGAATGATTTACATAGACGTCAGGCTCACGACCGAGCGCGACGTTATCATCAAAATCCGCGACAAGGGCGTCGGAATCGAGGACGTCACACAGGCTATGCAGCCGCTTTATACAACCGCAAAAGAGGAAGAGCGCGCGGGTCTGGGTTTTGCCGTTATGCAGAGCTTTATGGACAGCGTCAAGGTGCAGTCAAAGCCCGACAAGGGCACGACCGTCACCCTCGTCAAGCGGATAGTCGCGCTCAGATGATTTCGGACAAGCTTGTTGAAGCAAACCTCGGGCTTGTCCACGCGTGCTGTAAAAGGTTCAAAAACCGCGGGATTGAGTACGAGGAGCTCTATTCCGCGGGCTGTCTTGGACTTGTCAAGGCGGTCAAGAGGTTTAACCCCGAGCTAGGTCTCAGGCTCTCGACCTACGCGGTACCTGTTATTCTCGGAGAGATAAAGCGGCTGTTCCGTGACGGCGGAGCTGTCAAGGTCAGCCGAACGCTCAAGGAGCTTTCTCTGAAGCTCAACCGATTTGCCGAGGATTTCTCTGCCGAAAACGGACGAGCTCCCACGATAAGCGAGCTGTCAAAGCTCTCGGGAGAGAGCGAGGAGAAGGTCTGCGAGGCTCTGAATTCCGCCCGATATCCCGTTTCTCTGAGCGACAGCGAGGACGACGAGCGCCCTACCGAGATTGAGGTCGGGGACTCGACCGAGCTTCTGTGCGAAAAGCTCGCGCTCCGTCAGGTGATAACCTCGCTTGATTCGGGCGACAGGAAGATAATTGAGCTCAGATACTACAAGCGCAACACCCAGCAGAAAACCGCCGAGGCCCTCGGAATGACCCAGGTTCAGGTGAGCAGGCGGGAAAAGAAGATTCTGCTCAAAATGCGCGAAAAGCTCGGATAGTGTATTCTGCCATTATATAAATCTTTAGGGCTGTTTATGACAGCAAAAAGGAGCCGTCGTTCTGACGGCTCCTTGACTTTAGTCGGATTCTTCGTACATTTTTTTCTTTAAATCCTCGAGGTCGTACGGCGTCTGCTGATAGACATAATAGTTAAGCCAGTTCTGGAACAGCAGGCTCGCGTGACTTCTCCACACCATTCTGGGTTCTTTGGTGGGGTCGTCGTCGGGGAAATAATTCTCGGGAATCTTGATATCAAGTCCCTTGTTAATATCGCGGAAATACTCGTTAGCGAGGGTTTCGCGGTCATACTCGGCGTGTCCGAGCACATAGAAGGCTCTGCCGTTCTTCTTGCCGACAATCGACACGCCCGCCTTGTCGCTCTTTGCGAGGATTTCGAGCTTGGGCTTGTCGTAGTCGTAGATATCCTCCTCGACAACGCCTGTGTATCTCGAATGCGGAAGCTTGAAATTATCGTCAAAGCCTCTCAGAAGCGGATGAACGGGGTTGAGAATTTTGTGCTCAAAAACTCCCGAAAGCTTCTCCTTGAACTCAAACTTGCGAACGCCGTAGCGGTGGTAAAGCCCCGCCTGAGCGCCCCAGCAGATGTGGAGCACCGAGTAGACGTTCTTCTTTGACCAGTCCATAATCTCGCACAGCTCTTCCCAGTAGTCGACCTCTTCGAAATCGAGCTGTTCTACGGGAGCGCCTGTGATAATCATACCGTCAAAGCGCTGGTTCTTTATCTCGTCAAAGGTCTTGTAAAAGGTCGTCAGATGTCTGCGCGACGTGTTCTTCGACCTGTGCGTAGCCATCTGCAAGAGCTCGATGTCCACCTGTAAGGGGGAGTTGCCGAGCAGTCTGAGAAGCTGGGTCTCGGTCACAACCTTTGTCGGCATCAGGTTAAGTATAACAATTTTTAACGGACGGATGTCCTGAGTTAATGCTCTGTCCTCGGGCATAACGAAAACGTTTTCGCCCTCAAGTATTTTTATCGCGGGTAAGTTTTTCTGAACCTTAATAGGCATTATGTTACCACCCTTTTATCTTAATTAATCAGTACTGCTTGCCCCAGTAAACCATATGCTTGGCGGGCTTGCCGCAGCAAACGCAAACGTCGGAGAGGTGCTCCTCCTCGAAGGGGATACAACGGCTCTTTACGCCGCCTGTCTCGTCCTTGAGGATATCCTCGCACTCGCTGTCGCCGCACCACATAGCCTTGATGAAGCCGCCCTGCTCCTTGCCGAGCTGTAAGAACTCGTCGTGAGTTAACGCGACGTGAGTCTTTTCCTGCATATTCTTGAGCGCTCTTTCGTACATAGCGTCGTGGATTTCCTGTAAGGTCTTTTCGATAGTCTCGGAAAGGTTCTCGATAGGTGTGAAAATCTTCTCGCGTGTGTCTCTGCGGACAACTACGCACTGACCCTTTTCGATATCCTTGGGTCCGATTTCAACTCTAACGGGAACGCCCTTCATCTCGTACTCGGCGAACTTCCAGCCGGGAGCGTGGTCGCTGTCGTCAAGCTTTACTCTGAACTTGTCCTCGAGCGAAGCCTTGAGCTCATTTGCCTTCTCGAGCACGCCTTCCTTGTGCATTGCGATAGGCAGGATAACAACCTGAATCGGGCTGATTTTCGGCGGAAGCACAAGTCCGTCGTCGTCGCCGTGAACCATAATAATCGCGCCTATCATTCGTGTGGATACACCCCACGAGGTCTGGTGCGGATAGTGAAGCTTGTTGTCGCGGCCCTGGAACTTGATGTCAAAGCTCTTCGCGAAGCCGTCGCCGAAGTAATGTGAGGTACCGCCCTGAAGCGCAACGCCGTTGTGCATCATAGGCTCGATTGTGTATGTGATTTCCGCTCCCGCGAATTTTTCCTTCTCGGTCTTTCTGCCGACAACGGCGGGGATAGCGAGAGTGTCGCGGTAGAAGTCCTCGTAAACCTTGAGCATCTGAAGAGTCTCTTCCTTAGCCTGCTCGGCTGTTTCGTGGATTGTGTGACCCTCCTGCCAGAGGAACTCGGAGTTTCTGAGGAACGGACGAGTAGTCTTTTCCCATCTTACAACGGAGCACCACTGATTGTAGAGCTTCGGCAAATCGCGGTAGGTCTCGACAACCTTTTTGTAATGCTCACAGAAGAGAGTTTCGGAAGTGGGACGCACGCAAAGTCTCTCGGCGAGCTTTTCCTGACCGCCGACGGTAACCCAGGCGCATTCGGGAGCGAAGCCCTCGACGTGGTCCTTTTCTCTCTGTAAAAGGCTCTCTGGGATAAACATCGGCATATAGACGTTCTCTACGCCTGTTTTCTTGAAGCGCTTGTCCATATCAGCCTGAATATTCTCCCAGATAGCGTAGCCGTAGGGACGGAACACCATACAGCCCTTGACGCTCGAGTAGTCGATTAACTCAGCCTTTTTAACGATGTCGGTATACCATTTTGCAAAGTCCTCGTCGCGGCCTGTGATAGCCTCGACCATTTTCTTGTTATTAGCCATAATGACCTCCGATTAGTCCATAAAATTATAACATTCCTATT
>ONAL01000011.1 GCA_900315785.1 uncultured Eubacteriales bacterium | reverse complement strand
ACAACGCGAGCAACCTTCTCGGGGGTCATCTTAACGTAAGTAACCTTTTCCTCGCCGGGGATTTCGACCTCGACAACGGGTTCAAACTGGCAAATACCGATGCAGCCTGTCTGAGTAACCGTAATGCTGTCCTGAAGACCTCTCTTGGCGATTTCCTCAGTAAAAGCGTTTAATACAGGTCTCGCGCCTGCTGCGATACCGCAGGTAGCCATACCAACGAGAACTCGGGCTGCGTTGGGGTTTTCTTTTCTGAGATTGATGTTAGCCTTAGCCTTTTCGCGGATAGCCTGTAATTCAGCTAAAGATTTCATTATCTATACACCTCCGTATATAATTTCTGTTTGTTCTTTTAAAAATTCCGTAATCCAATCGACCACGTCGGGAGTGTCG
This sequence comes from uncultured Eubacteriales bacterium, assembly GCA_900315785.1. Taxonomy (GTDB): domain Bacteria; phylum Bacillota; class Clostridia; order Oscillospirales; family Acutalibacteraceae; genus Ruminococcoides. Next base: position 58,661 of record ONAL01000011.1, on the reverse strand, counting down.
AGACTTACGTCTCCGAGCACTTCTCTGAGCTCTCTGGTGTCAAGGGTGAACGAGCCGTTATCGGTTGTGTGAACGAACACAAAGTCGATATCGGGATTGCATCTTATGAGAATGGCGATTGTTGAGTTGATGTCGCCGAGCGGCGTCATATCAACGTGGCTCTTCACATAAGAAGCGGTTGTAACCGTGCCCCTGCCTACCTCGGACTTTATCGAAAAGGAACCGCCTGTCTGCTCCGCCGACATCTTGAACAGCGGAACGCCGAGACCTACCTTTCGGGTTGTGCGTGTGGTGAAGAATGGATCGATTACCGACGCTACCTGTTCCTCGGTCATACCGCAGCCGTTATCCTCGATACTGATTGTGAGGAAATCATCCTTGTCGCTTTCGGTTACCGTGATGGTAACAAGCGAGGCTTCGGCGCGGACAGAGTTCTGGGCAACGTCCATCACATTGAGCGACAGCTCGCGCATTATGCTTTGTACTTTTCGATAATGCCGGGAACGTCGTCAACGGTAAGTCTGCCGTAAACATCCTCGTTAACAGTGATTACGGGAGCAAGACCGCAAGCGCCGATACAACGGCAAGCTGTGAGTGAGAACATACCGTCGGGTGTGCACTCCTCTGCCTCGATTCCGAGAATTTCACTGAGCTTGTCAAGAATGTCACCGGAGCCCTTAACGTAACAAGCGGTACCCAAACATACGGAGATGTTGTACTTGCCCTTGGGAGAAAGCGCAAACTGGGAGTAGAAGGTGGATACGCCGAATACCTCCTCGAGCGGTACGTTCAAGCCGTCAGCTATCATCTTCTGTACTTCATAAGGAAGATATCCGTAGATATCCTGAGCCTCCTGAAGTACAGGCATTACCGCGCCCGGATCGTCGATATGACGAGCGATTGATTCTTTCAGAGCGGCTTCCTGCTCAGGTGTTCCCGCAAAAGGAATACTGCTGATTTTTTTCTGCATCGTTTTGCCTCCTTTATAATAATAGAGATTGTGAAATTTTTAACAATACATAATTTCACTTATAATCTTACCTTGAATTATAACATAGAAACAAATGAATGTCTATAAAATTTTCGACTTTTTTATTCAAAATTAATGACAAAATGGGAGAAATTATCCTTTTGTTTGGTTAGTTTTATCTAACCGAGAAGTATAAGCTCCTTTAGGTACCGAAATAATTCTTTAAGCAAAAAAAGCGACGGTGGGCACTCTCGCCCGTCTTTTGGAACGTTCTTCTTATCAATCGTTTATCAACGGCGGGATAGAGAATTTTCATATAAAAAATGGACGCCGCAAAAGCGACGTCGCTGTATTATTGTTTTACGCTGTCAAGGTATTTTATGACGTTCTCCCTCGTAAGCTCGGGCAGGTCAAGGTAGTTTTCGGCGTCGCGCATATTCTCGAGATAATGCGCGTCGGAATTAGTGACGATATTGAGCGTATCAAGGATTGGGTGAAGCGCTCTCAGCTCGCCGAGCTTGCTCTTATCGGCGAGCTCCGCGGTCGTAAAACCGCAGCTCTCGTCAATCTCGCCGAGCACTGAGAGAATCGAAAGGCTGTCGCGGTCAACGTGAGCGGGATAGCAAACGCCGCCGAAGTCTCTGACGAGCTTATGCGCGGTCATTATGCTGATATTTGTCGCGGGCAGAAGCAGAGCCTCTATCTCCCCCGTTTCCTCATCATTCTCGTTCATAATGACCTGACGGCCGTATATGTCGGGCTTGTTCTTTATCTTAATTCTGTTTTGGTCGACGTAGTCGTTCCATTCGAGCGCCTTTTCAAGCGTCGGGAACAGACACACGGCGTGGATATCCTCGCTGGTGGTGAGCTCCATTCCCGGGATAACGAGCAAGCCGTTCTCCTCACCCACCTTCATAGTCGCCTCGCAGTTGAGCGAGGTGTTATGGTCGGTCAGAGCAATAACGTCAAGTCCGAGCAGCTTCGACATTCCCACGATATTATTAGGCGTCATATCCATATCGCCGCAGGGCGACAAACAGGAATGAAGGTGTAAATCGTAAAAGAAATTCATATCAGCTCGCTGAGCTTGAGAGCCAAGGAATAGCTGTTATCCTCGGTTCTGAGAATGGTCACGTCGTGCATCTCAGCCTTCTTGCGCGCGTCGTCGTCAAGCGCCGCATTCTCGACAAGGATAATGCAGCTTACGTCGGCAAGTGTGGCGACAGCGATTGAGTTGATGTTACCCATAACGGTGAGCCACGCGCTGTCCTCGGGCGCTCTGCCCATTACCCAGCTTAACAAATCGCCGATATAACAGGAGGTCACCTCTCGGTCGAGGTCGCCCTCTACGAGCGTATCAAGGTTGAGTTTTCCGATAATCTCTTTTGTGGTCATAATATACCTCTTAAATTAACTTAATCCGCTGAGCGTGTCATATACATTCTGGATTCTGGCTTTGAGCTTGAAGATACAGTCGGTCTCCTTTGCTCTGCCCATTACGATATCCTCAGCCATAGCACGACAGGTCGGAGCTCCGCAGGAGCCGCAGTCGATACCCGGCAAGTCCTTGATGATTGTCTCCATACGCTCCATCATACTCATAGCCTTGAAGATATCCTCATCAAGACGGAAGATGTCGGCGTCAAATTTGAGCTCGTTCTCCCACATCATATTGTCGATATTTTCGCCGATATGGTTCATGGATACGGGCATATATTTTCTGAGGTTCTGGATACGAGCCTGAGCAACATACGGGTTCTCAACGGTCAGAGCGCCGCCGACGCAGCCGCCCGAGCAAGCGTTGAGCTCGATGAAATCAATGTCGCGGATATGCTCGTCCTCGAGCTCCTCGAGAACTCTGATGACGTTCTCGATACCGTCAGCCGCAAGGTATTTGTCGCCGAGCATTGCGGCGCTTTCGCCGCCCGAGTTAGCCCAGCCGATACCAATCAAGCCGCTCTGAGCGATAGGCTCAATCTCGGTGAGGTGATCCATAGCCTGAGACAGCTCAGGGTAAATCTTTGAGAATGAAATCGCGCCGTCACAGGCGGATTTTTCAACATAGGACGGAGAATGAACCTCCGTTACCTTTGCTGCGCAGGGTGTAATGAAGAATACGCCGATTTCCTCGCTTTTGAGCCCAGTTTCCTCGATTGCCTCTTTCCTTGCCAATCTCGCGGCAACCTCGATGGGCGCGAGCAGAGGCATTACGTTCGAGCAAAGCTCGGGAAAACGGATTTTAATCATACGGACAACAGCGGGACAAGCCGAGCTGATAATCGGCTTTTTGAGCTTATTCTCCTTGATAAGCTTGCGCGTTGCCTCGCTGACGAGCTCGGCAGCTCGAGAGACCTCAAAGACCTTGTCAAAGCCGACAGCCTTCAGTCCCGTGAGAACTATGTCGATATTGTCGAGGTTGTTGAACTGACCAAACAAAGCGGGTGCGGGAATCGCGACCTTATATTTAAAGCTTTTTGTATCATCAAGTGTGGAGCAGCTCGCCTTTTTGGCGTGATGAGGACAGACGCGGATACACTCTCCGCAGTCGATACATCGCTCTGGGAGAATCTGCGCCTTGCCGTCGTGAACTCTGATAGCCTCGGTCGGGCAGCGCGAAAGACAGTGCGTACAACCGCAGCACTTTTCAGCGTCGAGCTCCACGGAATGGAAATATTTAGTCATAATCTATCCTTAATAAAACGGTGTGTTATTTGTGTACAATAACGGTGAGATAAAGGTTTGTGCCGACGCCGATTGTCGTTTCAATACGCATATCGTCGGTGTACTTCTTGATATTGGGAAGTCCCATACCAGCGCCGAATCCGAGGTTACGAACATTATCGGGCGCTGTGGAAAAGCCCTCCTGCATAGCCTTATCTACATCGGGGATACCCGGACCCTTATCGGCGAGCAGAATCTCTACCTTATCGGGGTAGATATCGACATCGCAGTAGCCGCCCTCGGCGTGGATAACCATATTAATCTCCGCCTCATACATAGCAATCGCTACGCGGCGGATTGCGTCGGAATCGTAGCCGAGCGACTTCAGACGCTTCTTGACAGAGGAGCTTGCCTCGCCTGCGCGTGTGAAATCCTCGCCCGAAACCTCGTAGTGAAGATGCAGAGCCGAACTCATACCTTGGTACCTCCCGAAAGTCCGTTAGCGTAAAGACGGCCGCAGGCGGTAAACATTCTGTACTTTGTCTTGATAAGCGTGATACCGCGCAGCTCGGCGAGGTTGACGATGCTTTCGTCGGGGTCCTTGCCGCGTACAAATACGATGCACGCCATATCCATCATCTCGGCTGTTCTGACAACCTGAGGATTCACAAGACCTGTGAGAAGCACGGACTGGTCCTTTACAAACGCAAGAACGTCGCTCATCATATCGGAGCCGCAAGCGGTTTTTATCTCCTGGTCGAGGTCGCCCTCACAAATAATCTCACCTTCGAGAATATCTATAATATCTCTGACTACCATTATACAAACACCCTTTCTAAAACGGTAAAGTATTTTAAACATTATAACATACATTTTGTGTAAAGACAACATAAAAATTGTGTCATTTCGAAAAACAAATTGTGAATATTTGAAAGCAAAGAAAAAGGTCGGCAGCCGCCGACCCTTAGTCCTACGCAAAATTCAGCACTCTGTCCACAGACTCGGAATAGAACTTCCACTCCTGCTTTTTGGAATCGAGCTGCTTTAAGCCCTTTGAGGTGAGGTGATAATACTTTCGCTTTCTGCCGTCAATTTCGTCCCAATAGCTCTCGAGGAAGCCTTCCTTTTCAAGAGCGTGTAGAATCGGGTAAAGCGTGCCTTCCTTAAACTCAAACGCGTTTTCGCTGCGGATTTCAAGCTCCTTTATTATCCTGTAGCCGTAGAGATCCTTCCCCTTCAAAACGCTCATAACAAGCAAAGAGGTGCTTCCTTTTATCAATTCCTTACTTACTTTCATTTTGTTCACTCCTTAATCAAAAAGCGGGTTATTCACTGTCGGAAGCTCATCGACAGGCGGTTCCGTTTCATTTTCATAAGTTTCATTTTCAAAATTCATACTCTCGTTTTTGATGAGTACGCCGTTTTCAAACTCGATAACCCAAAGCGAATCGAGGTTTTCGACTGAATAGAAAAACTGAACTCTTCCGTCCGTAAACGCCGTCACCGACCTCGCCTTATAGAAATCTCCGTCGTGCTTGAAATCCTCAAGCGTTGTTTCGTTCGGCTTAAGGCTGTCAAAGGCGTTTTTGCCGACCGTAATCGAGCTCTCCGAGATAGGCTGTATCGAGCCTGAAAAATCGACCGAATAGCTCATAATATTGCCCGTCGAAAATTCAAAATCTTCTTCATCATCAAAACAATCAGCGAAATAGCTAACGGAGCAGTTGCCGAAATAATATGAATAGACCTGCAAAAAGCCGTTATCGTCGCCTGCGTCGGATACACGTTCAAGGTTAAAGCCGTAGGAATCCGCTCTTTTTAACACATCCGCTTTGGTATCGGAAGGCTCGTATTCCGTTATAAAGTCAATCATATCACGGCTTTTAGCGTTGTACTCGGGGATTTTCAAGCAGGCGAAAACGCTCGAGATAAGCATCACAACAGCCGCTGCCGAGGAAACGCAGATTGCCGCTGTCCTGAACACTCTGTGCGACTTGTTAAAGCTCTTTGATTTAAGACACCTCTCGGAACGAATAATTTTTATAACAACAATCAATGACCACACCAGGAAAAACAGAATTGTCAGATACGAGAGCGCGGTGTAGATTGTACGTATCGAGTACGGAAACGCTGTCGGAGTCAGCACCGAGTCAACAAGTCCAAAGGGATTCTTTGTAAAAAGGGTAACAAGCGAATAATACATAGGCGCGAAAACCGCGGACATCGCGCTGAACCCGTACAGAATATCTATCGGAAAACTTCTTGACGCGAGCTCGTCAACCAAGCCCGCAGAGTACATCAGACGCCATAAGAGCGGCAATAAAAGCAGCAGCAGGCAGAACACCGCCGAAGCGACCGCGGTAAACTTGTTTTTACGTTTGTAGGACAAGGCGATAACCAAAGCCAATCCGACAAATAACGCAAGCGATAAAACGTCCTTTATCAATGAATGATTGATATCGTGGAGAAAGCTGCCGTAGTTGAGCGAATCGCGTAACGGAGCGGACAGAACCAACACAAGCAGAATCAAAGCGATTACTATGATATTGAACGGTTTTTTATACCACTTCACACTTTGCAAAGCGTTTAAGGAAACCGCGGCTTCCTCGGGGTCGCCCATCTCCTCTGCCGCCTTTGACTCGGCTTCTTCACGTGAATATCCGAGCTCCAGATAATAATCGGTTTTATCCGCTATGTGAGCTTCAAGCTCCGTGAGGATTTGTACTCTTGCTCTTTTGTTGTCAATCAGCTCTCCTACCCTGTCGAGATAGCTGTTTTTCATTTTGAACCTCCATACATAGATATGCGATATACATAGATTATCTATGTATAAAATACATCACTATTACTGAAATGTCAATAGCAAAAAAGAAAAAAGGTCGGCGAACCGACCTTTGTGTTCTTGTTATGCCTCGGAGAAGTTTGACTTATCTACTCCGCAGAGAGGGCACTCGAAATCCTCGGGTAAATCCTCGAACTTTGTGCCGGGCTCAATGCCGTACTCGGGAGCGCCGAGCTCCTCGTCATACTCCCAACCGCATACATCGCATACGTATTTCATAAGGTTTCTCCTTTCATAAATTTATAAACGGGACGTCCCGTAAGTTCCGATTATAATTCGGCGATAACCTCAACTTCAACGAGCACATTCTTGGGGAGCTGCTTTACAGCTACGCAGGAACGGGCGGGCTTTGAGCTGAAATACTTGCCGTAAACCTCGTTGAACGCGGCGAAATCGCCCATTTCAGCGAGGAAGCAGACTGTCTTGACAGCCTTATCGAGCGAAGAGCCCGCAGCCTCGAGAACGTTCTTGAGGTTTGTGCAGACCTGCTCTGTCTGAGCTTCGATTGTAGTTGCCTCAACATTGCCTGTTGCGGGGTTGATTGCAATCTGACCCGATGTAAAAACAAGTCCGTTAGCTACTACAGCCTGACTGTAGGGACCGATTGCGTCGGGCGCGTTCTTTGTATAAATCTTTTCCATAGTGATTACTCCTTTATACTAATCTGAAACCCGCGTTTTTGAGAGAGTTTGAAATCTCTCTGACGTGGTCAAAGTTCTTTGTTTCAAGTACGATTCTCAGGATACAGTCGGTAATCTCGCCCTCACTCGCTCTCTCGTGGTGAATGCTGATTACGTTGCCGCCGTGCTCCGCGATAATCTTGGATACGCCGAGCAGCTGACCCGGCTTATCATCAAGCTGGATACAGAGCGTCTGCTGACGTCCCGCGGTGATAAGACCTCTCTTGATAACACGGTTGAGGATTGTAACGTCGATATTACCGCCCGATACAACGCAGACAACCTTCTTGCCCTTTACGGGAACCTTACCGAACATTACAGCCGCGACAGGAGCCGCGCCAGCACCCTCGGCTACCATCTTCTGCTTTTCGATAAGCGTAAGGATAGCGGTTGAGATTTCGTCGTCGGAAACGGTTACGATATCGTCGACATACTTCTGAACATACTCAAATGTGAGCGTACCCGGTTCCTTAACCTGGATACCGTCGGCGATTGTCCCGACCTTATCGAGAGCAGTGATTTTGCCCTCTTTCAGAGACTTGACCATTGAGGGAGCGCCCTCAGCCTGAACGCCGTAGACCTTGACGTTGGGGTTAAGGTGCTTGATAGCACAGGCTACGCCCGAAATCAGACCGCCGCCGCCGACAGCGCAGATAACAGCGTCGACGTCGTTCATTTCGTTCATAATTTCGAGACCGATTGTTCCCTGTCCAGCAATGACGTTTTCGTCGTCAAAGGGGTGGATAAATGTGTAGTTGTGCTCGTCGCGAAGTCTGCAAGCCTCGGCGTAAGCGTCATCATAAACGCCAGGAACCATACAAACCTCGGCACCGAACGCCTTTGTCGCCTCCACCTTGGAGATAGGAGCTCCGTCGGGCAGACAGATAAGGGACTTGATACCGTACTTGGTAGCGGCAAGAGCAACGCCCTGAGCGTGGTTGCCCGCGGAACAAGCGATAACTCCCCTCTCCTTTTCCTCGTCGGTGAGCTGAGAAATCTTATAACCCGAGCCGCGGAGCTTGAACGAGCCTGTGAGCTGCAAGCACTCGGGCTTTAAGTAAAGGTCGCAGTCAGCGTCGATTGCGGAAGCCCTTACGATAGTTGTCGGGTGGATAACGTCCTTTAAAACCTTGGACGCGTGATAAATCTTGTCTAGTGTTAACATAATATCATCTGACCTTTCATACCCGATTATTATAGTACAATCATAAAAAAAGTTCAAGTATTTTATTTTGGTCTTGTCAGGATATGTATGATTGTGGTAAAATTAGGAGTAAAGCTGTTAAAAATCAATTAACGGGAGCAAGTATGAACAATCCTAAAAGATGTCCGCTGTACAAGAAATGCGGCGGCTGTCAGATTCACAATATGGACTATGAAGCTCAGCTCGATTTCAAGATGAAAAAGGTCGTCAGACTGCTCGGGCGGTTTCATTATGTTGAAAATATAATAGGAATGGACAATCCCTACCACTACCGCAACAAGGTTCAGGCAGCGTTCGGCAGAGACAAGCAGAACCGCATTATCTCGGGAGTTTATCAGAGCTCAACGCACAGGATTGTGCCCGTGGACAACTGCTTAATTGAGGACAAAAAGGCTGACGAGATTATCGTCACAATCCGCAAGCTGATTAAGAGCTTCAAGCTCGGCACCTTTGACGAGAACAAAATGGTCGGATTTCTACGCCACGTGCTCGTCAAGAGAGGCTTTGCGAGCGGTGAGATTATGGTTGTGCTTGTGACAGGCACAGAGGAATTCAAGTCAAAGCGAAGCTTCATAAACGCTCTGCTTGAACGTCACCCCGACATCACGACGATTGTTCAGAACATCAACAACAAACGCACAAACCTCGTTCTGGGTGAAAAGATGATTACGCTCTACGGCGACGGAGTTATCAAAGAAAACCTCTGCGGCTACACCTTTACGATTTCACCGAAGGCGTTTTACCAGATTAACCCCGTTCAGACCGAGATTCTCTACAACAAGGCTATGGAGTTTGCGGACATCAAAAAGAGCGATATCGTCATCGACGCATACTGCGGAACGGGCACGATAGGAATTATCGCGTCAAAATACGCGGGTCACGTTTACGGCGTGGAGCTCAACAAGGACGCGGTAAGGGACGCGAAGAAAAACGCGAAGCTCAACAACATCGAGAACATCGATTTTGTCAACACGGACGCGGGCAGATATATGGTAAACATCGCAGACGAAGGGCTCAAGGCTGACGTTGTGATTATGGACCCGCCGAGAGCGGGCAGCGACATCAAGTTCCTGAAATCGCTCGTAAAGCTCAGCCCGAAAAAGGTGGTTTACATCTCCTGTAACCCCGAAACGCTGGCAAGAGATTTGATGTTCCTGTCAAAGAACAGATACAAAATCAGAAAAATCCAACCCGTGGATATGTTCCCACACACCGAACACGTTGAATGTGCAGCTCTTTTGGAGTTCAATCCTAAGAGGTAATTTTATATAAAAGGAGTAATACAGTGATTTACAACGATATTCTCGAAGCGGTCGGCAATACGCCGCTTATCAGACTGAGAAATATGGTAAAGCCCGGTATGGCTCAGATACTCGTTAAGTTTGAGGGACTTAACGTCGGCGGTTCAATCAAGACGAGAACCGCTCTCAATATGATTAACGAGGCTGAGAAGAAAGGCTTAATCAACAAGGACACGATTATCGTCGAACCCACAAGCGGAAATCAGGGTATCGGTCTCGCGCTCGTCGGAGCGGTCAGAGGCTACAGAACTATCATCATTATGCCCGATTCGGTAAGCGAGGAAAGAATGAAGCTCGTGAAGCATTACGGTGCGAAGGTTCAGAGGATTCACGACTCGGGCGACATCGGCAAATGCATTGACGAGTGCTTGCAGACGGCTCTCAGAATGAAGAAGAACAACCCGAATGTTTTTGTTCCCCAGCAGTTCGAGAACCCCGACAACAAGCTCGCTCACATCAAGTACACCGCACAGGAGCTCATTGAGCAGGCAGGCTGTAAGATTGACGGCTTCTGCAGCGGAATCGGCACAGGCGGCACACTTTCGGGTATCGGCGAAGTGCTTAAGGAAAATAATCCCGACACACTTATCTGGGCGGTTGAGCCCGAGAACGCGGCGATTCTCGCGGGCGGAACAATCGGCACACACGTGCAGATGGGTATCGGCGACGGCATTATCCCCGAAATTCTCAACCGTGAGATTTACGACAACATCTACATCACAACCGACGCGGAAGCGATTGACACGGCAAAGAGGCTCGCGCGCGAGGAAGGCATTATGTGCGGAATTTCGAGCGGAACAAACGTAGCGGCAGCGCTCAAGCTCGCCGAAAAGCTCGGCGAGGGCAAGACCGTGGTAACAATTCTGCCCGACACGGCGGAAAGGTATTTTTCAACCTCGCTTTTTGAGGAATAAGGAGTAATTATGGGACATTTCAACAACGTAGAAGAAGCAAGAGAGTTCTTCAAGGGCGACAAATTCGCCACCGATAACGGAGTATTTATCGAGGAGCTCGGAGAGGACAGCGCGGTATGCTCTCTCAAAATAACTGACGGTCATAGAAACGCCGTCGGCGGAGTTATGGGCGGAGCGATTTTCACGCTCGCTGACTTAGCCTTTTCGGCTGCCGCAAACAATCTGCACTTTCCCACCGTCGCGCTTCAGTCGAGCATAAACTTTCTGAGCGGAGCCAAGGGCGACACACTCACCGCAAAAGCCGTTTGCAAGAAGGACGGCGGAACGACATCTATCTTCAATGTGGACATCACCGACAACGCTGGTCGCGATATCGCTCAGGTGGTATTCACGGGCTTTAAACTGAGGAGATAATATGAAGCTTACATTCAAGAAGGAGTTTGACGGAGATTTGGAAAAGCTCCCCAAACGTGAGGTTGAGGGAGCGGTCATCTTCAAGGAACCCGAGAGCATAAAAAAGCTCAGCATGATAGCGAATGCAATCGGCGCGGTTATAATAGTCGCGGCGTGGATTCCGATTTTTATTACTGCGTTCAAAAGCGACATTTCAGTTAATTTGATGGTTCATTATCTGGTCGCGCTGCTTCTTGCCTTACTGGTACTATTTCCGCACGAGATTCTGCACGCGCTCTGCTTTAAAGAGGACGTTCAGATGTACACCTACCTCAAAAAAGGCTTGATGTTCGTTGTAGGTACCGAGGATATGAGCAAGAAAAGGTTTGTGTTTATGTCGATGCTTCCGAACATCTGCTTCGGAATAATTCCGTACATTCTGTTCTTCTTTTTCCCCGAGCAGTTATGGCTGGGATTCTTCGGCGCGGTTAACCTCGGCGCAGGCGCAGGCGATTACATCAACGTGTTCAACGCGTTAACTCAGGTTCCGAACGGAGCCAAGGTATTTATGAGCGGTCACCGTTCATACTGGCACAGATAATGGATATCAGTGAAATCAAATCCGAGCTTTCAAAGCTGAAAACATTTCCTGAGTACAGGATACTATCAAAGAGAATCGCAAAAGACGACTACAGAGTCTTTCTCGACAACAACCCCAAGGACAGCTTCGAGATGAAGATTCTTTACGGATATGTACTTGGTTACGCAAGGGACGATATTGACGTACTTCTCCGATATTTCGAGGACTTCATACCCTATGTCGGCGACTGGGCAGTGTGCGACACCTTCTGTCAGAGCTTTAAAACAGCGAGAAAGCACAGAGCAAAAATGTTTGAACTGCTTATGAAGTACAGGGACAGCCGAAAAGAGTTTGAAAGCAGAGTAGTTTCCGTTACGCTTCTCTCACACTTCCTCGTTGACGATTACATAGACGAGGTCATAGAGGTTCTCGACAACCTCTACGACGGCGAGTATTACGCGATGATGGGAACTGCGTGGGCGATTGCGACAATTATGGCTAAGTACCCCGACAAATGCGTAAAATACCTTAAATCAAATGTCGAAATCAGCGACCGAACATACAACAAGGCTCTGCAGAAATGCCGCGAGTCGTTCAGAGTAAGCAAGGAAATCAAGGACTGGACAAAGACAGTCAAAAAACAATAAGACGCAGAAAAGCCGCCGCAATTAAGCGACGGCTTTGTTAGTTTGTTTATTACTCAGCAGCGGGAGTTTCGGTTGAAGCGACAACCTCGTCCTCTGTGGAAGCAACAACTTCCTCTTCCTCTGCAGCAGCAGCGGGCTCCTCAACGGGAAGGAGAGCGCGGATTGAAAGGCTTACTCTCTTCTTATCGAAGTCGATAGCGATAATCTTAGCCTTAACCTTGTCGCCTACCTTGAGAACATCCTCGGGCTTCTCGATGCGCTGGTTAGCAATCTGGGAAATGTGGATAAGACCGTCAATTCCGGGGATTACGTTAGCGAACGCGCCGAAGGTTGTGAGACCGACGATTGTAGCGTCAACAACTGTGTCGATGGGATAGTCGCGGCGGAGAATCTCCCACGGATTAGCGTCGGGATCCTTGTAGCCTAAGGAAATCTTCTTGGTTTCCTCGTTGATATCCTTTACGTAAACCTCAACCTTATCGCCTACAGCGACAACCTCTGAGGGGTTCTTGATATGTGTCCAGGAAAGCTCGGAGATGTGAATCATTCCGAATACGCCGCCGAGGTCTACGAACGCGCCGTAGCTTGTGAGCGACTTAACAACACCTGTGTAGTGCTTGCCTACCTCGCAGGTCTCCCAGAATGTAGCTCTCTGAGCTGCTCTCTGCTCACGGAGTACGGAACGGATAGAGCCTACTACTCTTCTCATTCTGCCCTTCTGACTTACCTCGATAAGTCTGAACTGAACTTCCTGACCTACTAATTCCTCAAGGCTCTCGTCTCTGGACGCTGTAGCCTGAGAAGCAGGGATAAATACGCGGTTGTCGTTGTAAACAACGATTACGCCGCCCTTAACAACACTTGCAACCTTGCCTGTGAGTACCTCGTTGGTCTCAGCAAGCTCTTTAAGCTCTTCCCAGCCCTTCTGAGCGTCAACTCTGCGCTTGGAAAGCATAATTGTACCCTCGGCGTCGTTAGTCTTCATGATAAGAAGCTCTACTTCGTCGCCTACCTTAACAACATCCTCAGGCTTTAATGTAGGATCGTTGCTAAGCTCATCCGCAGGAATAAAGCCGGACTGCTTTCTGCCTACGTCAACGATTACTTCGTTAGGAGCAATACTAATAACTGTGCCCATTACCCTCTCATTAGTATTAAAATTTTTGAGGGATTCCTCAAGCATCGCCTCAAAAGATTCAGTTTCGACTGTTTCGCTGGATTTGATTTCTTCACTCATGGTATCCAGTACCTCCTTTATTATCCTTGCAGGCGTTGACGCGCCTGCAGTTACACCGATTGAACGTGAAATACTAACGAGATTTTTGTCAAGCTCTTTAGCTGTTTCGATAAGAAAGGTTCTCCCGCACTGTCGGCTGCAAATATCGTAGAGCTTTGCGGTATTTGAGCTGTGCCTGTCACCTATCACAATCATAAGGTCAGAGCCTGAGGAAATTTCTTCGGCTTCCTCCTGACGTTCTGATGTAGCCTTACATATTGTATCAAAAATTTTCGCGTTTGTATAGACCTTTTTAACGGTTTTTAAACATTTTTTCCATTCTTTTTTTGAAAAAGTTGTCTGTGCGACCACAAAAACGTCATTATTTTTCTCAAAAGGAATTTTAGGAATAAGCTCGTTTAATTCGTCGTCACTGTTAAAGGTGAAGCAGTCTCCTGCGCAGTGACCCATTATGCCCTGAATTTCGGGGTGGTTCTTATTACCCGCAATCAGAACGGGGATGTTCTGCTCCCCCGCCTGTTTGACAATCCTATGGATTTTCTTGACGAAAGGACAGGTAGCGTCGACATAATCTATACCGAGCTCGCTGAGCTTATCATAAACATTTTTGCACACACCGTGGGAACGGATTACAACCGTCGCGCCCTCGGGACATTCCTCGACGCTGTCAATCGAGTTGCAGCCGCGCTCCTTGAGCTCGTTTACCATCTCCATATTGTGGATAATGGGACCGAGCGTGCAGACGCGCTTGCCCTCGTCGAGCATATTGTAAACTATTTCTACGGCACGCTTTACGCCGAAGCAGAAGCCTGCGGTTTTAGCTACGCGAATAGTCATTTGAATCCTGCTCTCTCATTTCCTTAATTTTGCCCATTACGATATTGGCGGCACCCTTCAAGGCTCTGCGGTCGATGGAATCAAGACCGAGCTCCTCGACGGAGATTGGCTCGGCGAAGTGTATAATTCTTTTTCCGAATATTCCTTTGCCGACATTTGTGATACAAGCAGGCACAACGGGAGCCTTTGTCTGCTGAGCGATTACGGCAAAGCCGCTGCGCGGACGCATAAGCTCGCCCGTTTTGCTTCGACCGCCCTCGATGAAGATTGTCATCAGGTTGCCCTCGTTGATGATATCCTCGCCGTTCTTAATCGCCTTGCCGTCGCCTGCTCCGCGCTTTACGGGGAAAGCTCCGAGATGACGGATAAGGAAAGCGAAAAACTTGTTTTTGAACAGCTCGTCCTTTGCCATAAAGTTGAGTCTGCGCTTCTGACCGAGTCCGAGAAGCACAGGGTCGGAGTACGACATATGATTACAGGCTATGATATAGCCCTTGCCGTCGTTGGGAATGTTGCTTTTATTGATAACCTTGTAGCGGTAGAATACCTTGAAAATCGGCGCGCAGACTGCTCTGCCGACCGCATAAAGAACCTTAGACTGCCCCATTGGTTTTCTCCTTAATGATTGATAAGATTAAGTCGATACTGCCCTCAAGGTCTACCTCGGTTGTATCCGCCAGAACCGCGTCGTCAGCCTGCTTGAGCGGAGCGATTTCGCGGTGGCTGTCGTTGTAATCGCGTGTAATTACGTCGTTTAAGATATCCTCGTACTTAACGTCCATACCCTTTTCGCAGAGCTCCTTGTAACGTCTCTGAGCCCTTGCCTCGGGAGTTGCGGTGAGGAAGATTTTGACCTCGGCGTCGGGAAGCACAACCGTACCGATATCACGACCGTCCATAATGACGTTGTTTGTCTTTGCGATATCGCGCTGCAAGTCGAGCAAGAACGCTCTGACGGACGGAATAGCGGAAATCGCCGACGCTGTCATTGAAGCCTCGGGAGTGCGGATAAGACCCGAAACGTCCTCGCCGTTGAGCAGAACAATCTGCTCTCCCTTATCGTTGAAGCTGAGCTCAACCTTGATTGTGGTGAGAAGGTCGTCTACCTCCTTGCCCTCCTTGGGCTCGACATTTGCGCGTGTCGCGGCAAGACCTACGGTTCTGTAGAGCGCTCCCGTATCAATATAGATGAATCCGAGCCTTTTCGCGGCTGACCTTGAAATTGTGCTTTTGCCTGCTCCCGCAGGACCGTCGATTGCAATTCTGATGCTCATAATAACTACTCTCCTTTATACGGCGTTTTCGCCCGCAAGCTTACCTGTAGCCCAGGCTATGGTCAGGTTGAAGCCGCCCGTGTAAGCGTCAACGTCGATTACCTCGCCCGCAAAGTACAAGCCCTTTACAAGCTTGCTCTCCATTGTCTTTGGGTTAATCTCGCTGACCTTCACTCCGCCCGAGGTGATTATCGCTTCCTCGATGGGGCGAACGCCTGAAATCTTAATAGTGAAATGTTTTAATATGTTAAGAAGAGCCTTGCGCTCCTCCTTGGTTACCGAGTTGCATTTTTTTGAGGGGTCTGTTCCCCACCTGTCAAGCACGACAGGGATAAGCTTCTTCGGCAGAAGCTTTGAAAGCGAGTTTGAGACCGCCTTGTTTATGTTCTCTTTGAAATCGCGCTGTAATCTCAAATCGAGCTGTTCGTCGCTCAGAGCGGGCTTTAAGTCGATTGAAGCCGTATAGTTTCTGTCGAAGCTCTTCAGCGAACAGCTCGCCGATAGAATCATCGGACCCGATAGTCCGAAGTGAGTGAACAGCATTTCGCCGAAATCGGTATAAACGGTTCTGCCGTTTTCCTCGGTGATTTTCAAGCCCACATTTTTGAGAGAAAGCCCCTGCAAGCGCTTGCAATCCTTATCGGGACTTTCGAGCGGAACAAGCGACGGGGTGATTTTCGTGATTGTGTGACCGAGGTTCTCGGCAAAGCGGTAGCCGTCGCCTGTTGAACCTGTTCTCTGATAGCTCATACCGCCTGTCGCGATTATCACGCTGTCGCAGTCGCGGAGCTTTCCGTTCCACACAACTCCCTTGACCTGTCCGTTCTCGGCGACTACGTCATGAGCTTCGGCATTAACAAGCCGAGCTCCGTATGAAAGGGCGAAGCTTCGCATAGCGTCCACAACGTCCATAGCCTTATCGGATACGGGAAATACACGGTTTCCCCTCTCGACCTTGGTTCTGAGCCCGAGACCTTCAAAGAAATCAATAATATCATACGGTGTGAAATTATTGATTGCCGAATAAAGAAACTTGTTGTTGACGGGCACGTTCTCCATAAACGTGTTCACGTCACAAGCGTTGGTGAGGTTGCACCTGCCCTTGCCCGAAATCAGAATCTTGCGTCCCGGTCGGGGCATTTTTTCGAGCAAAGTGACGTCGGCTCCGTACATTGAGGCGTAGCCTGCCGCCATCATTCCCGCGGCACCTCCGCCGATTATTATAACCTTACTCATTCTTTGTCGTTATGCCCGACTTATCATATACGCCCTGGTGGTTCCATACCATTTCGAGCTCCTTGAAAGTATCTGTTACCTCTTCCTTCTTCTCAAGAACCGTGGCAACGATGAGCGCGTTGATAAGGCTGAGCGGAGCTACAAGTGAATCTACGACGCTTGCCATATCGCTGCGGGCGATAAGCACCTCGTCGGCAACGTTTACGAGCGGAGATACCATTGAGTCGGTAATCGCGATTACGTTCGCGCCTCTCTCCTGTGCAAGCGTCATCGACTCAACCGCCATTGTGGAATATCTCGGGAACGAGATTCCAATCATAACGTCCTTGTCGCTGATACGGAAAAGCTGCTCATAGGTATGAGTTTTAGAAGTATCGGTGATAACTCTGACGTTATCGAAAATAAGTCCGAAATAATATCCGAGGAACTGAGCCAGCGAAGCGGTTGAGCGAACGCCGAAGATAAAAATACGGCGTGCGTTGACAATGGACTTTACAGCCTTGTCGAAATCCTCGTGAGAGGTTTCCTCGAGCGTGCGTCGGATTTTGTCGATATCCTGGTTCATAATAGCGTCGAGAACGTCGTTGTCGCCGATACGGTTTGTGGTGACGTCGATACGCTGAACCGAAGTGAGCTTGTCCCTTATCATCTCCTGCATAGCCTTCTGGAGCTTGGGATAGCCCGAATAACCCAGCTCGGTAGCAAAGCGCACTACCGTACTCTCGGAAACTCCGACAGTCTTGCCGAGCTTTGAAGCGGTCATAAATGCCGCTCTGTCATAATGCTCTTCAATAAAATTTGCGATACGTTTTTGACCCTTTGAGAACGTACCCATATTCATCTCAATTCTTGTAAGTAAGTGTTCTACCATTTTTCCATTACCTCTATCTATATAAACAAAAATGTGAATATCCTTCTGATACTCATTCATTTTATCACTTTGACTTGCAAAACTCAACTGTTTTGAAGGAAAATTTAAGAAATTTTGCAAGATTGGGAAATAGTTACAGCGAAATCTTGCAAAATAAGGGCTAATATGGTAGAATTGATACACTAATTGCAAAGAGGTATATTATGATTGCTATAATTGATTACGGCGCAGGAAACGTTCGGAGCGTTCAGAAGGCTCTGAAATTCATCGGCGCCGAGTGTGAAATTACGAACGATAAGGACAAAATAATGAACGCAGACGGCGCGATTCTCCCTGGTCAGGGCGCGTTCGGCGACTGCATAAGCTCAATACGCAGCCGTGAGATTGAGAGCACCGTCAAGGACTTTATGAACAGCGGCAAGCCGTTCCTCGGAATTTGCGTGGGCTTACAGCTGCTTTTTGAGGAAAGCGAAGAGAACGAGGGCGTTGAAGGTCTTTCGGTATTCAAGGGCAAAATCAAGCGAATGGAACAGCCTTGAGCTCAGGGACAAGAGCGGTATATTCAAGGGCATATCCGACAAGCCGTACGTTTACTTTGTACATTCCTACTATCTCGACGCCGAGGACAAGAGCATTGTCAGCGCTCAGACCGAGTACGGAGTTAAGATTGACGCGGCTGTCAGCTCGGGCAACGTGTTTGCCACCCAGTTCCACCCCGAAAAGAGCGGCGACGTGGGACTTCAGATTCTGAGAAACTTTGTTGAAATGAGTGAGAATAATGTACGCTAAAAGGATTATCCCCTGCCTCGACGTAAAGAACGGCAGAGTTGTAAAGGGAATGAGCTTTGTGAATCTCGTGGACGCGGGCGACCCCGTCGAATGCGCCAAGCAGTATGACCGCGAGGGTGCAGACGAGCTCGTATTCCTTGACATCACCGCGTCGTCCGACGCAAGGGGAATTGTTGTAGATATGGTAAGGAGAGTTGCCGACACAATCTTCATTCCGTTCACCGTAGGCGGCGGAATACGCAGCGTCGATGACTTTAACGAAATTCTGAGAGCGGGCGCCGACAAGGTCAGTGTAAACTCCGCGGCAATCAAGCGCCCCGAGCTGATTAACGAGGCTTCGCAGAAGTTCGGAAGCCAGTGCGTTGTTGTTGCGATTGACGCAAAGCGCGAGGGCGACAGCTGGGAGGTTTACATCAACGGCGGCAGAGTTGCTATGGGAATTGACGCGGTCGAGTGGGCTGTCGAATGTGAAAAGCGCGGTGCTGGTGAAATTCTGCTCACAAGTATGGACGAGGACGGTCAGAAAAAGGGCTATGACCTCGCTCTGACGAGAGCTGTTTCCGAGAGGGTCAACATACCCGTAATCGCGAGCGGCGGCGCGGGAGCGCTTGAGCACTTCTACGACGCGTTCACCGAGGGCAAGGCTGACGCTGTGCTCGCGGCTTCGCTTTTCCACTTCGGCGAAATCCCGATACCCAAGCTCAAACAATACCTGGACGAAAAAGGAATCAGTGTAAGAAAATAGCGAAGGGCTGTCAGTGACAGCCCCTTTCTTTTATCTCTTTATCGGAGAGAAAATTTCCTCGCTTGTTTTGATAATGTGGTCAACAAATTCCTGACCGCATTTTTCTTTTATCAGGTTTATGGTGGTCATATACTCGTCGGGATTTCCCCTCGTCGCGGAATGACAGTCGGTTCCGACGATATCGATATATCCGCGCTTTATGTACTTCAAAAGTCTGCGCTTCTGAGAGAAGCCCCTGAAAGCTCCGACGTTCGTCTGGATAATCATATCCTCGTCGAGCAAATCCTCAACCAAGCCCTCGTCCTCCATAAGATGACGGTAGCGCTCAATATGCGTGAGCACGGGTTTCAGGCTGTAGTTACCCCTCAGACGATAGATATAATCCATTGTATGGTCGGAAAAATGACTGTCGAACGGAAACTCGCAGAGAATATACCGCGAATCTCCGTAACAGATTCCCGACAAATCCTTATTATTGAACAGGTACCTCGTCACATAAACCTCGGCTCCGATACACACCTCGACGTCGTCGGGGATATGAGGCAGAAGTTTGTTTACGCTCTCCTCGCGCCTTGCGAGAAAGCTGTTTATGCTCTCCTCGTTTGTGTAAAAATGCGGAGTGAAGCAAAGCTTCTTTACGCCCTGCGCGCGCAACTTATCAATAAGCTCGAGGCTTTGCTCAACGCTCTTGGAGCCGTCGTCCATCTCGGGTAAGAGATGGGAATGCATATCATAAAACATCTCTTAGATAAATTCGCAGACCTTGTCGCCCATTTCACAAGTGCTGACCTTGGTCATACCCTCGGCGTAAATATCGGGTGTGCGGTACTTCTTGAGAGTCTCGTTAACCGCGTTCTCGATTGCGTCGGCAGCCTCACCCTTATCGAGCGAATAGCGAAGCATCATAGCTACGGAGAGGATTGTTGCCAAGGGGTTAGCGATACCCTTGCCCGCGATATCGGGAGCCGAACCGTGGATAGGCTCGTAAAGACCGAACTTGCCGTCTGCGAGCGAAGCGGAAGCGAGCATACCGATTGAGCCCGCAATCATCGAAGCCTCGTCGGAGAGAATATCGCCGAAGATGTTCGAGGTTACGATAACGTCAAACTGACGAGGATTGCGTACGAGCTGCATAGCGCAGTTGTCAACATAAAGGTGGTTGAGCTCAACCTCGGGATATTCCTCTGCGATGCGGATAACTGTCTCTCTCCAGAGTCTGGAGCTCTCGAGCACGTTAGCCTTATCGACGCTTGTGACCTTCTTGTTTCTCTTCATAGCCATTTCGAAGGCTACTCTCGCGATACGCTCAATCTCGGGAACGGAGTACATCTCTGTATCCCAGGCAGCGGGAGAGCCGTCCTCTGCGGTTGTTCTGCCGCGCTTGCCGAAGTAAATGCCGCCTGTTAATTCACGTACAATCATAATATCAAGCTGACCGCCGATAATCTCGTCCTTAATCGGAGAGTCGCCCTGTAAGGGCTCAAAGATAACCGAAGGTCTGAGGTTTGCGAAAAGTCCGAGAGCGCCGCGGATTCCGAGAAGTCCCGCTTCGGGTCTCTTGCTGCCTGGAAGGTTGTCCCACTTGGGACCGCCTACAGCGCCTAAGAGCACGCTGTCGGAAGCCTTGCACTTGTCGATAGTTTCCTGAGGTAAGGGCTCGCCTGTCGCGTCGATAGCGCAGCCGCCCATCAGAGCCTCGTCATAGTCAACCGTGAAGCCGAACTTGTCGGCTGTTTTGTTGAGGACCTTGACAGCCTCGTCTACGATTTCGGGACCGATTCCGTCGCCCTTGAGTAATGTAATCTTAAAATTATCCATTTTGATAACTCCTTTAAATAGTTTACTTAATTATGACATATAGTCGGATAAAAGATTGTATCTTATGATACAATTTGATATTCTGATTTATTCGGTAACGGGGATTTTGCGGTAAACCTCCATAACCTTGTCCCTTGACCAGAGCATAGGTGTGATTCTGGCGGAATAGCCGAAGCCGTTGTCCATTACCCATTCAAACGACTTTGCCCTCGGCAATCCGTAAACGGACAAGAGCGTCATAATAACGCCGCCGTGGGTTATTATAATCGCCTCGTTGTTGCCTGTTTTCATAAGTCCGTCGACAATCTGCTCGAACACAAGACAAATCCTCTCGGCAAATTCAGAGCCGCTTTCGCCGTTCGTGGGCTTTGAGCCCTTCTCGCCCGCAAGCCATTTCTGGAAATCGGGGTTATCCTTGAGCTCGTCGGCTGTCTTGCCCTCCCAGTCGCCGAAGTCGCACTCCGCGAGCTGGTCGATTACGATGGGCTTTAAGTCAGGATAGATTATATTTGCCGTCTCGACACAGCGCTTGAGCGGACTGGTGAAAAGCACGGCAGCGCCCGGATAAATATACTCCGCGTCGTACTTTCTAAGCAGCGCTCTGCCCTCTTCGCTGAGGGGCACGTCGGTTTTGCCGATATACTTGCCCTTGAGGGTGTCGGCGATTGCGCCGTGACGTAGAAAATGAATTACATATGACTGCATACAAACATCTCACTTTACAAATTGTAAATAATATATTATACTGATTGTAATATAATCAGGTGGTGTGCATTATGAAAAAACAACTCGGCAGAACGATAACAGCCCTCAGAAAAAAGCGCGGTCTGAGCCAGAAGGACGCGGCGGCGGAGCTCGGAATCAGTCAGGCTCTGCTCTCCCATTACGAAAAGGGAATCCGCGAATGCGGGCTTGAGTTCATTGTCAGGCTCGCCGACTATTACGAGGTCAGCACCGACTATCTTCTCGGCAGAAGCTCGGAAGCCGCAAGCGAAACGCTGACCGAGGACGATTACTCCGACGCGGAAATCGCGAGGAGCAACACCCAGTGCCTTCTCAACCGTCGTCTGGCGGTCAACTCCGCGGCGGTTATCTACAGTCTGCTGTCGAAAATCAACAACAAGAAGCTGACAAAGCACGTCAGCGATTACCTTTTCGTCGCCGAGTATAATATGTTCAGAAAGATTTATTCTATAAAAGAAAATAACCCTGCGGATATCTTCCGCGTCACCTCTCCTTTTTCGGATAATTACTGCGCCGCGACGCTCAGCGTTACCGACGCGAGAATCAAGGAAGCGTCACAGAATCTGGAGGGTATGAGCCTGTCTGTCGACAGTCTTTCTCAGGATTACGGCGAAAGCTTCCCTGCGCTCAACGAGCTTATCAAGAACGCCGAAAAAACAATTATCCAGAACCATAGAATATCTTAACAAATGATTTGATTTATGTCAACCAAAAGGAAAAGACCGCGTTTGCGGTCTTTCTTTATTTTAGTTATTTGAGGTCTGTGCTTTCGTGGGTTCGGTTCCCTTGCTCACTATAATCGTGACGGTGGAGCCGTGCTCGAGCATATCGCCCGCCTTGTACTCCTTGTAGCCGATTACATCGCCCTCGTCAACCGTAGTGCTGTGCTGATACTCGGCATTAACAACGAAGCCCTTGTTCGCAAGCGCCTTTGCGGCTGCGTTAACGCTCTTGTTATCCACGTCGGGGAGCTTACGCATCTGCGCGCCCTTGCTGACCTTGACGGAAATCGAATACTCACCCGAAGCGGTAAGCGGCGAGCCCGCAGCGGGATACTGCTCGGTGATAACGCCCTCGGCGTAATCGTTGGAGTAAACCTCCTTGGTATCACGGTAAATGGTGAGGTTGTCGTCGTGCTCCGCGTCGGCTTCGGCTTCCTCGTAGGTTTTGCCGACATAATCGGGAACCGTCGGTCCTGTCCACTTCTCCGTGGGCGCTGTGGTAGTCGCCTCGTTCTGATGACGGAAAAGATTCTGGAACGGATTCTGGAAGAAGATAAACAGTCCCAGACCGCCGATGATAAGCGTGGTAAGGATTGCCGCGGCAAAGACGATGAGCTTCTGAGAACCGCCCTTAGCCTTCTTGATATCGGACTTCTTCATATTCATATTGGCTGTTCTGGAGATTTCCTCCTGAATCGCCTGAGCTGTGTGTGAAACCGAAAGCTGGCTTCTCAGCGCGTCAAAGTCCGTGATACGGTTCTCACGCTTAACCTGTAAGCCGTTCGCAATCGCGGTAACGACGTGAGGCGGAAGTCTCTTGACTGTGCTGGTGCTCATAAGGAGTCTGCTGTCCTTGAGACGGTCCTTCGCGGGAGCGGGCAGATGACCTGTTAAGGCATAGAACAGAGTTGCGGAAAAGCCGTAAATCTCGGTAATGGTATCGAGCGGAAAGTTGTTTTCATACTGCTCGGGAGCGGCACAGCCCGAATAGAGCTGAGACTTGAGGGGAGTTCCTCTCTTGCGCTCGTTTGAGGTAGCAAAGCCCGCGATTTTGATTTTTCCGTAGGCTGTTACGTACATATTCTTGGGAGAAATAGCGTAATGACCGAGACCTCTGCGGTGAAGAGCCTCGAGAGCAGAGATAACGGGCATAAAGAGCGGTCTTGCGATATCCCACTCAAGCGAGCCGTTGCTTCTCTCGACATACTCCTCGAAGGGAATCAAATCCTGATTTTCCTCGATAACGTACGCGGTGTTGTTCTCCTGAAAAATGTTATGAATACGGATTAAGGCTGAAAAATCCTTGAGCTCCGCAATTGTGCGGAAGTAGGAAATAAAATCCTGAGTGAGCTTGCGGAAAACCTCGTCGTTCTCGAACCTTACGGTGAGGTTTGTCTCGTCGTTCTCTCTCTCGAAAAGTCCCATCGGAAGGAACTCGCACACGATAACAACGTCGCCCGTCTGCTTATCAAAAGCGATATAGCGCGAGCTTTCGCCGTTAGTATCAATTACTGAGCCTACTATATAACGTCCGTGAAGGACTGTACCATACGGTAAAAACGGAGAATGCTGTTCGTTGGAATTATCAAAGCGGCAGCTCGGGCAAATTACATTGTCTCCGATTTCCCGCATACAACCCATACATAAAGCCATTTGTTGCCTCCTGTTATTTATAAAATCACATCATATTAAGTATATCACAGCTGATATTTAAATTTCAATAAATGCCGCTGTTATTATAGTTACAGTTTTGTTAAAGACAAGCGCAAAAGTAACGAAATAAGAGGATTTGCGTCGAAATATATTACGTTTTATTATTTTTTAAAAGAATTAAACACGAGCGCCCGACCCGAAATTATCTTTATCTTGACCGAATTGCTGCGAAAGACATTTGACACTCCTATGCTTTCCTCAGCCTTTACGGTGAGGTTTTCGGCAGGGTATTCGACCTCGCCGATATACGAAACCGTCACGCTGCCGCAGGCAAACGGAAACACAGAAAAGTCGCAGCCACCGAGGTTTTCAAAGAGGTATTCGCCCTCAGAGAGAACCCTTACCTCTTCCCTTTCGGAAATGATTGAGGCTCTTATGCCCTTTTGTGAAAGGTAAGCTAAGGTGCTGAAATTCGCGAAGGTGTGGTCAAGCCGACCGCCGACTGCTCCGAGGAAAACTATCTCTGAAAAATCCATTTCCGAAGCAACGGACGCGCAGTGCATAGAGTCGGTGTCGTCCTTGCGGACATTGAGCTTGATGACCTCGGTCGTTTCGGGAACCTCTCCGCTGAAGGAATCGAAATCTCCGACAAACAAATCGGGAGCGATACCGAGCTCTGCGAGGACTTTCATTCCGCCGTCAGCGGCGATTATGTAGTCGCCGTCAGATATCACGCTCTTTACAAGCTGAGCCCTGAGGTCGGGAGAAGCGCAGACTATAACACATCTTTTCATTTCTTTTGCCAGTCCTTTATATCCTTAACCTCGTTGTACATCGCGACGTAGCTCTGGTGGCGGCTCTCGGAGATAACTCCGTTTTTGACCGCGTCGATTACGGAACAGCCCTTTTCACAGGTGTGAGAGCAAGAGGTGAACTGACAGCTCGTGAGGTAATCCCTGAACTCGGGGAAACAGAACTTGATATTGTCCTTGTCAATCATATTGTAGCGTTCAAGGTCGACAGTCGAGAACCCCGGGGTATCGGCTACATAACCCGAGCCGATTTTGAACAGCTCAACTGTTCTGGTGGTGTGCCTTCCTCGACCGAGCTTTTCGCTTATCTCCCCTGTCGCGAGCTCGAGCTCGGGATAAAGGAGATTGAGCAGAGTGGATTTTCCCACGCCGCTGTTGCCTGTGAAAGCGGAGACCTTACCGCATAAAAGCTGTCTTATTGTGTCGACGCTGTCCTTATCCTCAGCGTTATAGGAATACGCCTTGATTCCCGCCTTGCGGTAGATTTCGACAAGCTCGTCGCCAGATTTCAAATCGGACTTTGAGATAACAACCACAGGCTCGATATCGTTATCGACCGCCGCGGCTGTCATCTTGTCGATAATCAGAGTGTTCGGCGCGGGGTCGACCGTCGAAACGACTATCACAAGCAAATCTATATTTGAGAGAGGCGGTCTGCGAAGCGTGTTCTTTCGGGGCAGAATTTCCTCGATAGAACAGTAGCCGTCGGCGGGAACGCTTATGCTGACCCTGTCGCCGACCTTAGGAGAATTATTCCTTTTTCGAAATATACCTCTCGCCTTACATTCGTATACACTGTCGGCGGCTTCCACATAATAGAAGCCGCCTGTGCTTTTTACAATAATGCCGTTAAGCAAATTCATCCAGATTTTCCTCCGACGCTTCCTCTGATACCGATTCGCTCTCAGGCTCCGTTACGGGCTCGGATTCCGAGGTCGGAGCCTCCGTCGGCTGGGTGGTTTCGGGTTCAGTCGGGACAAATGCATAGGATGTGGATTTGTAGTTGCCCGTGGCGTAGTCTATCTCATACTTGCGGTAATTCTGACCGTCAAGCATAACCAGTACAGTAGCGCTGCCGCTGCCTGTGAAGGACATAGCGTAGCTTGAGTTGTACTTGGGGTTAATTTTCTTTGAGTAGGACGAATCCACAACGCCGTCAATTGATACCGTCATATTAACGTCATAATCAACGTTTGTGGGCATATCGACGGTGATATTAACCGTGCTCTGGCTGCCCTTACCCGAGCTTACGATGAGGTTTACGATTGTGCCGTCGTCAACCTTGGAATACTGGAGCGGCGACTGACCGATAACCGTACCCTCGGGAGCGAGGCTCTCGTCATCGTAGGTGTACTTGCACTCGAGCTTCTTCTCGTTGAGCGCTCCCTGTGCCGTATCAAGAGTCATATCGGTTACGTTGGGAACCTGAATCTTTTCCTTGTAGGTTCCGCGAACAATATAAACATATACGGGCGAGCCGACTGTGGTCTTGACGCCTGCGGGCGGGAACGTATCCACAACCGCGTCGGTAGCGCCGAGGCTGTCGTAAACGTCGACAACCGTGGGTGTGAGAGACTTTGAGCGGATAAGCTTCAAAGCTTCCTTGCGGCTGAGGTTCTTACAGAACGGAACAGTCGCGTCAACGTCCTCGGAGTTGATTGTAAGCTCAATTGTGGAGCCTGTCTTGACAAGCTTTGAGCCTGCTTCGGGGTCTTGCTTGATGATTTCGCCTGTCTCCTTGTTCTTGTCGAACTTGGGACTGCTCTTTATCTCAAACTTGAAGTTGTTGGGGTTGTTCTCGTTCGCTTCGACAATCGTCATTCCCTTGAAGTCGGGAACCTCTACGTCCGTCGCCTGAGCTGACATAAAGCCCTTTATGAGCGAAGCGGAAAGGAAAACAATGATGATAATCGCCGCCGCGATGATTGAAGCCTTGACAGCGTGGAACACCGTGGAGCGTTCCTTCTTGGTCGCGAGCTCCTCAGCCTCGCCCTTCTTCTTTTTCTTCTCGGGTTCGGGCTTGGGCTCGGGCTTCTTCGTCTTTTTGCTGACAAACTTTGTCGGCTCCTGGTCAACAAAGTACTTGTAGTCAAAATGGACGTTGGGGTTAAGTCTGAATCTCTCGAGGTCGCCGAGCATATCGAGAGCTGTCTGGTAACGCTCGGAGGGATTCTTCTGCATTGCGTGCATTGTAATCTGCTCAAGTCCGAGCGGAATTCCCGGGTTAATCTCACGCGGCATAACTGGCGTGGACTGGAGCTGCATAAGAGCTACGGAAACGGCGCTGTCCGCGTCGAACGGAAGCTTGCCCGTAATCATCTCGTAGAGCATAACGCCTACGGAGTAGATGTCCGACTTGCCGTCGGTGGAGCTGCCGCGAGCCTGCTCGGGAGCAATATAATGAACAGAGCCGATAGCCTGCTCGGTCATTGTCTTGGTGTGGTTATCGGTAAGGCGCGCGATACCGAAGTCGGTCACCTTGATTGTGCCGTCCTGCAAAAGCATAATGTTATGCGGCTTGATATCACGGTGAACTACGCCCTTGTTGTGAGCGTGCTGGAGCGCCTTGAGAATCTGGGTGGTGAGGTGCAGAGCCTCTCTCCAATCGAGAACTCCCTGCTGACCGATGTACTCCTTGAGTGTAATTCCGTCGATATACTCCATTACGATATACTGAATCATATCGCCGAAGCTTACGTCATATACCTTTACAATATTGGGGTGAGAGAGCATAGCGATTGCCTTGCTCTCGTTCTTGAATCTTCTGATAAATTCCTCGTTGTTTAAGAACTCGTCCTTGAGGATTTTTACCGCGACCTCGCGGTCGTCGAGCGTGTCTGTGCAGCGATAAACGTACGCCATTCCGCCGACGCCGATGAGCTCGTGGATTTCGTAGCGTCCGTCAAGCTTTTTTCCGCTGTATTTATCCATTTAACTCACCTCCGTCAATAGATAACGACTACGGTAATGTTGTCGGTACCGCCGCCGTCCTTTGCCTTGTCAACAAGTTTGTCGGTCAGACCCTCGCCGCGGTTTTCGTGGCAGAGCTTAACCATATCGCCTGTGGAAACGCAGTTTGAGAAGCCGTCGGTGCAAACCAGAAGCACATCGCCGTAGATGAAGTTGGTCTCGATATAGTCTAGGTGAACGTCGGGCTTTATGCCGAGGGCTCTGGTGATAAAGTTCTTGTTGGGATGCGTCTGAGCCTGCTCGGAGGTAATCTCTCCGCGGCGAACCATTTCCTGAACCACGGAATGGTCCTCGGTGAGCTGCTTTATCTTGCCGCCTCTGATAGCGTAGGTGCGGCTGTCGCCGACGTGAACAACGTGAACCGTCGTATCCTTGATAAGAACAAACTCGCATGTCGTGCCCATTCCCGTCAACTCAACATCATTCTGAGACAAATCGAAAATAGCCTTATTCGCCTGTGAGACAATCTCGGTCATAAGTGTAGCGAGCTCGGGCTTGGAGAGCGTGTCGGAATACATCTTCTCAATCTCACGGCTGATGTACTCAACCGCCGAGGCTGAGGCAATGTTGCCGCCGTTGGCTCCTCCCATTCCGTCACATACTACTGCCCACGCGCAGCTTGGGGAAATAACTCCGAAACGGCAGTCGTCCTGATTCTGGGTGCGGACTAAGCCTACGTCGCTTTTGCTGAATATTTCCAAAGTTATTAACCTCCTTCTAAATCTTTTCTGTATAGTTTCTCTTTAACTGACCGCAGGAAGCGTCGATGTCGCTTCCGAGCGTCCGTCTTACGGTGGCAGTTATCGAGTGTTTGTTCAGGATTTCCGTGAAAGCCCGCTGACGGTCCGCGCGGCTCTTTTTGTAGCCGGCGCCCTTGACCGTATTCACGGGTATAAGGTTCACGTGACAGTTGAGCCCCTTTAGAAGTCGGCTCAGCTTTTCGGCGCATTCGTCGGTGTCGTTTACGCCGTCAATCATCGCGTATTCAAAGCTCACCCTTCTGCCTGTGATGTCAAAGTAATCGCGGCAAGCCTTTATAAGCTGTTCTATCGGGTAACGATTGTTAATCGGCATAGTCTTGCTTCTGGTCTCGTTATCGGGAGCGTGAAGCGAAACTGAAAGCGTGAGCCCGAACCTGTACTCGGCTAAGTCGTAAATCCTCGGGACAATTCCGCAGGTTGAAAGGGTTATGTGCCTCATTCCGATATTGAGTCCGTCCTCGGAGCTTACTAGCTTCAAAAAGCGGATAACATTGTCGAAATTGTCGAGCGGCTCGCCCATTCCCATCAGCACGATGTTGCTGATTCGGATTTCCAAATCCTTTTGGGCGGCCTCTATCTGAGCAAGAATTTCGGAAGCCGCAAGGCTCCGTGAAAAGCCGCTTCTGCCCGTCGCGCAGAAGGTGCAGCCCATCTTGCAGCCGACCTGTGTACTCACGCAAATCGAGTAGCCGTGACGGTAGCTCATCACTACGCTTTCGACGTACTCGCCGTCGCAAAGACGGAATAAGTATTTTACTGTTTTATCATACCTTGATACGAGCTTTTTTTCAATATTTGCAACAGAAATGTAACAACTTGACGACAGAAATTCTATCAGATTCTTCGGCAGGTTTTTCATTTCCTCAAATGAGACAGCGCCCTTGTTGAGCCAGCCGTAAAGCTGCTTTGCTCTGAACTTCGGAAAACCGTTCTCGGTTATGAAGGCTTCAAGCTCGGGATAGTAAAGTGATTTGATATCAAGCATTTTTCTCTCTCTTGAATTTTGCTATGAAAAATCCGTCTGTACCGCCGAACGGAAACAGCGTAAGGCAGTTCGAGGGTTCGTCCGTGACGCTCTCGATTCCGAGGTTAAGCTCCGCGGGCTTGAACTCGGGATATTCGCTGAGAAACCGCTTGACGTTCTCGGTGTTCTCGGCGGGATTGAGCGTACAGGTTGAGTATATCAGCGTTCCGCCGTATGCGGTGAAACGCGCCGTATTCGTAAGTATTTTGTATTGAAGCTCACTCAGCTCGGGGTTGAGCAAGTCCTTTTTGTATCTGATTTCGGGCTTTCTGGAGAGGATTCCGAGACCCGAACAAGGCACGTCGCAGAGCACCTTGTCGCAGAGCTCCAGCTCGCGCGTGTCAGACTGGGCTTCGCGGATATCGGTTTTGATTATCGATATTCCGAGACGTGAAGCAGTTTTTTCGATGAGCCTGAGCTTGTGCTCGTAGATATCAAAGGCATAAATCTTGCCGCGGTTCTCCATATACTGAGCCGCGGTGAAGGACTTTCCGCCCGGAGCGGAGCAAACGTCGAGCATAATGTCGTGCGGCTTTGGGTCGAGCGCCTTGACGCAGAGCTGTGAAGCGATATCCTGAATGTAAAGACCGCCGTTCTTGAACGCGGAAAGGCTTTCGACTGAGCCAGTGTTTTTGAGCACAACCGCATTCTCTACAAGGTCGCTGAGCCCAGCCTCTGCCCCGTCGTCCCTGAGCTGTGAAAGGAGCTTCTCGGGGGTAGTTCTGAGGGTGTTCACACGAGCCGTGAGCTGAGGACGTCCCAACAGGGATTTGAGAATATTCTCCGTAATTTCCGCTCCGTAGGAATCAGTCCAGAGCTTAATGAGCTCACGCGGACAGGAGTACCTGATACTGAGATAATACTCGTAATCCTTGCTCTTATCGGGCAGAACAAGCCTCTGCTCGGCTCTGGTGACGGAGCGCAGAATTCCGTTGATAAAGCCCGAGGACTTCGTGAGCCTGTGCTTTTTGGCAAGGTTTACGCTCTCGTTGACAGCCGCGCTGTCGGGAACCTTGTCCATAAACACGAGCTGGAAGATTCCGAGCCGAAGTATTATTTTTGTTTTTTGTTCTATTTTTCTTAAAGGAATTTTAGAGTAGGTTTTGATGATGTAATCGAGCGTCAGCTGACTTTCGAGAACTCCGTAAACGAGAGCCGAAAGAAAGGACGAATCGAGCCTGTTGAGTTTATTTTCTTTTACAGAATTATTAATCGCTAAAGCCGAATAGCTGCCGTCGCGCTCGATGCTTAAAAGCGTTTTTAACGCAAGGTTTCTGACGTTCATATCAATCGCGGTTTCTGCTTGCCGCAATCGCAAGCAATCTGAGAAGCTGCATAATCGCCGTAGCCGCTGACGCGACATAGGTCATAGCGGCGGCGCGCAGTGTCTTTTTCGCTCCGACATACTCATCGCTCGAGAGCATACCTGTTTCGCGGATAACCTTTAAGGCTCTCGACGAAGCGTTGAACTCTACAGGCAAGGTGGCAACCGTAAAGAGCACGGATGCCGAGAACAGGGCGATTCCGATATAAAGCAACGGCTGCATAGCGGAAGCCACAAGACCCGCGATTATGAAAAACCAGCTCAGCTTTGAGCCGATATTAGCGACAGGCAGAATCACGGAACGCACCTTGTTCGGGAAATAGCCTTGGGCGTGCTGAACCGCGTGACCTGCTTCGTGACAGGCAACTCCGACAGCCGCAATCGAGGTCGAGGAGTAAACCGCATCGGAAAGGCGGATT
Source organism: uncultured Eubacteriales bacterium (assembly GCA_900315785.1). GTDB lineage: Bacteria > Bacillota > Clostridia > Oscillospirales > Acutalibacteraceae > Ruminococcoides. The sequence goes on along the minus strand of ONAL01000011.1, from coordinate 27,233 downwards.
ACGTTCGTTCTCGGGTCAAAGTGGTCTGTATAGCTGCCCGAAACGCGCTCAATTCTCACGCCCGTAACTCCGCAGCTGCTGAGAAGTCTCGAAGCTGCTTCATAGCCCGTGAGACCGCGTGAATTGTGGATTGAGCCGTACTTGTTGAACGTGCTTTTCATACTCGCCTGAACGACGATTGTAAGAATAATGCACGGAAGCATAAAGAGCATATAGCTCCAGTTGTAATAGTAAAGAAAACTGAAATATCCCATAGCTTCTCCTAGTTAAACTTATCTCCGATTCTGAGGGGATGTCCGAGCAAAAACGCTTTTGAATCCATACGCTTTTTGCCGCTGAGCTGGAGCTCCTTGATGATTACAGAGCCGCTCGAGCAAGCAACGGTGAGGGGGTCGAGGGAGATAATCTCGCCCGCGTTTCCGCTTTTGTCACAGAGCAGAGTTGAGTGGATTTTGACGTCCTTTGAGTTCAGAACCGCGGTCGCGACAGGCCAGGTCTGCAAGCCTCTGACCTTGTTGTGAACCTCGGTGTTCGGCTTGTTCCAGTCAATCGGACAGAGCTCCTTGGTGATTTTGGCGGTATATGTCGCCTCGTCCTCGTCCTGCTTAATCGGTGTAATTTCAGGGAGCTTATCGAGAGTTTCGATGAGCAGGTCAGCGCCGAGAACAGAAAGTCTGTCGAACAGCTCGGCGGAGGTTTCGTTCTCCCCTATTTCGGTCTCCGAGGTCAGAAGTATATCGCCTGTGTCGAGACCTTCGCCCATAAACATAGAGGTAACGCCCGTCACCTTGTCGCCGTTGAGCACCGACCACTGAATCGGAGCGGCGCCGCGGTACTTCGGCAAAAGTGAGCCGTGAATATTGATACAGCCGAAGCGCGGTAATTCGAGAATGTTTTTGGGGAGGATTTTGCCGTAAGCCACAACCACGATTACATCTGGATTGAGCGCTTTTAATTCGTTATAAGAATTATCATCTCTGAGAGTCGTCGGCTGATAAACCTTTACCCCATACTTTTCGGCGCAAACCTTTACGTCGGGCGGAGTCAGAATCTGTTTTCTGCCGACAGGCTTATCGGGCTGTGTGAAAACCGCGAGGACGCTGTGCTCGCTCTGACAGAGCTTTTCGAGCGTGGGAACGGCAAAGTCGGGAGTTCCCATAAAAACTATATTCATTCCTCGTCACCCTTGTCGTCTAGCTCGACGTCGCCTGTGTCGACATAGCACTCGTCGGCGAAATCAATCTCGCCCTCGTTGTACTTTTCGATTTCGGGCGGTGTGAGCATACGGTCGCAAACAGTGTTATAGAGCACACCGTCGAGGTGGTCGAGCTCGTGACAGAACGCGCGCGCAAGAAGTCCAGTGCCCTCAGCTGTATACTCGTTACCGTCACGGTCAAACGCCTTTACCTTTACATAGTAAGGACGCGTAGCTATTCCCCATTTTCCCGGGATACTCAGACAGCCCTCAAGTCCCTTCTGTTCGCCCGAGGTTTCGATAATTTCGGGGTTTACGAGCTCGAGCGGAGCTTCTTCGGGGTCAACCTGGATAACAACGACTCTGCGCAGAATACCGACCTGCGGAGCCGCAAGTCCTACGCCGCCTGACTCAATCAGTGTGTCAATCATATCGTCTATTAGAACCGAAAGTCTTTTGTCAAACTTTTCGACGATTCGGCATTTTTTGTTCAGTACGTCGTCGCCTTCGACGACAATTTCTCTTAAAGCCATATAATGCTCCTTTATCAGAACGACAGCGCGTTCATATCGACGTAGGCTGTGACGTTCTTATTTTCTTTTATCGAATTAAATTCTATTATTGAATCCGCAAGAAGCTTTCGAAATCTCCTGTCGTTGCGGCATTTGATTATGAGCTTGTAGCGGTATTTGTTGCTGACCTTTGCGACGGAAGCCGCCGACGGTCCCAGAATCCTGAGCGGAAGCTCGGGATAATCGCGCTTGGCACGCTCGATAAAGCTCTTCGTGAACGAAGCCGAGGCGCGTATAGCCGACATATGGCTTTCGCTGACAAAGCCTACCATACAAATCTCGGCAAACGGCGGATAAAGCATAGCCTTGCGGATAACGATTTCGCTGTTGTAGAAACGCTCGTAATCCTGTGCCGCCGCCATTGTGATGACGTTGTTCTCGGGAGTGTTGGTCTGAATGACCGCGACGCCCTTGTCGTCTCCCCTGCCCGAGCGTCCGACTACCTGGGTGAGCAGCGAGAACGTGCGCTCGTAGCTTCGGTAATCGTCTGCGTAGAGCATTGAATCGGGGTTGAGAACGCCCACCAGCGTAACCTTCGGGAAGTTGAGACCTTTGGCTACCATCTGGGTGCCGATGAGGATATCGTAATCGCCGTTTGAGAACGCCGAAAGCAGCCTTTCGTGCGCAGACTTCCGCATTGTGGAATCCGCGTCAAGTCTGAGAACCCTTGCAGACGGCAAGAGGTCGGAGAGCTGCTGCTCTATCCTCTGAGTTCCCGCTCCGCCGAACCTCAGTGAGGTCGAGTGACAGGCGGGACATTCGGTGGGATTGTCCATCGAGTAACCGCAGTAGTGGCACATCAGCTTGTTGTTCGCGCTGTGATAGGTCATCGAAATCGAACAATGCGGACACGTTATTGTCTCACGGCACTTTGAGCACATCACAAAGGTGTTGTGACCTCTGCGGTTGAGTAGCAGAATGCTCTGCTTGCCTGTCTCGAGATTATACTCAAGAGCAGACAAAAGCTCGTGCGAAAAGCCTGTCGTGTTTCCGCTCAAAAGCTCTTCGTTCATATCGGCGACCACAACCTTCGGCAATATCGCGTTGCCGTAACGCTTTGTGAGCGTATTCAGAGAATAGCGTCCCGTTTTTGCGTGGTAAAAGCTCTCGATGTCGGGAGTTGCCGAGGACAAAAGCAGCAGCGCGTTATTCTCCGCGACCCTGAACTTTGCGACCTCGCGCGCGTGATAGCGCGGTGTGCTCTCGGATTTATAGGTGTGCTCCTGTTCCTCGTCTATAATCACAAGACCGACGTTTCGAAGCGGAGCGAAAACCGCCGAGCGCGTACCTACGGCAATTTTAGCCTTGCCCCTCAGAGCGCGTTTATACTCGTCAAGGCGTTCGCCGAGGCTCAGACCGCTGTGAAAAACAGCTACATCGCTGCCGAACTTCGCCTTGAAAATGCTGAGAAACTGCGGCGTCAAAGCGATTTCGGGAACCATAACTATGACGTCTCTGCCGTCAGCTATTACGCTTTCAATCAGCTTCAGGAAAACCGAGGTTTTGCCCGAGCCCGTAATGCCGTACAACAGACTGACTGAGGGCTTGCCCTGCTTGTATTCACCGAGCAGATTTTCATAAGCCTTGTTCTGTTCCTCGGTCAGCTCAACGGGTTTATTTTCTGAATAAGAATTATTTTCTGTTCTGAAAACCTCGTCCTCATAATAATAAGCGAGGTTCTTTTTGACAAGATTATCGACTACGGACGGCGTTACTCCGAGGTAGTAGCAAATCTCCTTGACCGAGGCTGTGCCCGCGGTCTGCAAAAGCTCCAGCGCGGAGCTCTGCTTGGGGCTGAGCTTTATACCCGACAAATCCGCGTCGTCGTTGACGGCGACCATTTTCATAACCGCGTCCTTGATTTTGCGGAAGGCTTCGTCGCTCTTGCGCAAAGCTCCTTTTTCGCGCATTTCCTCAAAAACGCCTTGGGTCAATCCGAAGTTTTTTTCGAGCACGTCGAGCTTAACAGCGGATTTCTTTGCGAGCAGAAAGTCATAGACCGCCTGCTCGTCGATTGTGAGGTTATCGGTCTCGATACCCCTCACAGCCGAGTACATCGTCGCGATATTGTAGCTGATACCCGCGGGCAGAATTGCCCTCACCGCGTCGTAGTAGGTACAGAAATAGTGCTCCTTCATAAAGCCGACAAGCTTCACAAGCTCGTGTGGCAGAACGGGCTCCCTGTCGAGCACCGAGAGCACGGACTTGAGCCCGTCGGTCTCTGCGCTTTTCAGGTACATTACCATTCCCTGACGCTTGCGGTTGCCGTTGCCGAACGGCACGAGCACCCTCTTGCCCACCGCTATGCTGTCGGAAAACGCGTCTGCGTCGTAGTCAAAGATTCTATCGAAAGAGTACGCGGTATTTTCTACCGCGATTCCCGCGATAAGCTTAGTCATCGTTCTCGGGCTCGTAAATACTTACTTTGTGGTCCTTGATTTCGTCGATAGCGAGCAGAACCGCCTTGTCGTCTGTAACTTCGCCCTCGTCAATCATATCCTGTGTAATCTGGCGGGCTCTCTTTGCTACGCCGATAACGAGCGCGTAGGGGCTTGCCTTTCTGTTGAATAAATCGTCTACGTTTACCTTTTTCATAATGATTCTCCTTATTTATTTAATATGCTGAGTATTTCCTTAGCCGCGCGGTCAACGTCGTCGTTGAGAACCGAATAGCTGTAATACTTGTTGTACTTCTTCTCTTCCTCGACAGCCGAAAGACGCTTGAGGATTGTCTCCTCGTCCTCTGTGCCACGTGTTCTGAGCCTTCGCTCAAGCTCCTCCATTGACGGCGGAACTATGAAAATGCTGACGCAGTCGGGGCGCTTCTTCATAACCTGCATACCGCCCTGAACCTCAATTTCGAGAAAGACGTTGTAGCCCTTCTCGAGCATTTCGTCAACCGCCTTTGCAGGCGTTCCGTAGTAGTTGTCACAGTACTCGGCGTACTCGAGGAAACCGTCCTCCGAGATGAGCTTTTGGAACTCGTCCTTGGTGACAAAGAAGTATTCCACGCCGTCACGCTCGCCCTCTCTGGGATTGCGCGTTGTGCACGATACGGACAGCCTTACGCTGTCGTCAAGCTCACGCAGGCGCTTCATAATCGTACCCTTGCCGACGCCCGAGTAGCCTGTGTAAACCACGAGCTTTCCTTTTTTCATTCCTAATCCTCCTCGGTACGGTTTGAGATGGCTTCGGGAGAAAGCGCCGACATAACAATGTGGTCGCTCTCGGTGACAATTACCGCCTTGCACTTTCTGCCGCAGGTCGCGTCAACCGCGAGCCCCTTTGCCTTGGCTTCCTGAACAATTCGCTTGACGGGAGCCGCGTCGGGCGATACCACCGCGACAATCTTCTCGGACGAAACCATATTACCGTAACCAATATTAATAAGTTTCATTTTCTCTCCTCAAAGCTTATTCGATGTTCTGAATCTGCTCTCTTATCTTTTCGATTTCGTTCTTGATTCTGACAACCTTCTGGGCAATCTCGGCGTCCTTGACCTTGGAGCCGATTGTGTTCGCCTCTCGGTTCATCTCCTGAATCAAAAAGTCTATGCTTCTGCCCACGGGCTTGTCGGAGTCGAGATAGGTTTTGAGCTGTTCAAAGTGGCTTCTGAGGCGGACTGTCTCCTCGTCAACCGCTACCTTATCGGCAAAGATTGCGACCTCTGTGATAATCCTGTTCTCGTCGTAATCGCCCGAGCTCAAAAACTCCTCAATCTTCTCTCTGAGCCTGTCCTGATACTCTCTGACAGTTTCGGGAGAACGCGCTTCAATCTCCGCAACAAGCTCCATAATCGTGTCGGCTCTGCCGAGAACGTCAGCCTTGAGCCTTTCGCCTTCGGCTTCTCTCATTGAAATGAAGCTCTCCAGAGCGACGTCTACAGCTTCGATGACATCCTTGAGCACGGTTTCCTCGTCCTCTTTTGCCTTGTTGACCGTGAGAACGTCGGGATATCTGGCGATATCATTTACCGTGACGCTATTCGGGATTGAATAGGTTTCGTTTAATTCTTTAAAAGCATTAAGATAACCCTGTACAAGATTGTGGTTAATAACAACCTCGGCAGGTGTGTCCTCGGGCTCCGTGATTGACACGAACATATCAATCTTACCTCTCGAAACCTTCGAGGTTATGTAAGACTTGAGCTTTTCCTCAAGAAAAGAATAACCTCTGGTCACGCGGAAATTGAACTCCGTGTAGCGGTGATTGACGCTCTTTATCTCGAGGGTGATGCTTCTGCCGTTTATCTGACCCTCAAAGCGTCCAAAGCCCGTCATTGACTTTATCATATTATCAGTCCTTTCGTTTTTATCTCCCTATATCTTAGCACGCAGAGAGCCGTTTGACAATGGTTTTGTAACCATTTTGTAACCACTTTTTTCATTCTTGCTTTTTTCTATATTATATGGTATAATTTTTCGGTAAATAATCATATACAAAGGGATGGTAATATGTCAGGACATAATAAATGGAGTACTATCAAGCAGAAAAAGGGCAAGAACGACGCCGCGAGAGCGAAGATTTTTACCAAAATCGGACGTGAGCTTATCGTAGCCGTCAAGGAAGGCGGCAGCGCTGACCCGTCGGTAAACTCCAAGCTTCGCGATATCATCGCAAAGGCAAAGGCTAACAACGTGCCTAACGACAACATCGACCGTATCATCAAGAAGGCTGCGGGCGACGCTGACTCGGCTAACTACGAGGCTGTCACCTACGAGGGCTACGGTCCCAACGGTATCGCCGTTATCGTAGAGGCTCTTACCGATAACAGAAACAGAACCGCGGGCGACGTCAGACATTACTTTGACAAGTTCGGCGGAAATATGGGCACACAGGGCTGCGTTACATTTATGTTCGAAAAGAAGGGCGTGCTTGTAATCGACAGAGAAGAGCTCGAGGCTGACGAGGACAAGGTTATGGAGGACGCGCTTGAGGCAGGCGCTTCCGACTTTGAGACCGAGGACGACGCGTTCACGGTTTACACCGAGCCCGAGGATTTCTCGGCGGTTCGCGACGAGATTGCTTCCAAGGGATATGAGTTCGCTTCCGCAGAGGTTGAGATGGTTCCCAACACCTACACCAAGCTCGAGGACGAGGAGTCCAAGGAGAAGATGCAGAAGATGCTCGATATGTTCGAGGATAACGACGATATCCAGAACGTATGGCATAACTGGGAAATGGACTGATTTATCCGCAATCCGGAATGCGTAATGCGTGATTAAAATTTCATACTGAACATTGAGGTCGGGCGCTCAGGTTCCCGACCTTTTTTGCGCGTGTTTGCTTGAATTATTGTCTTTAATATGGTATAACTGAATTGTGAAATATTATGAAAACAGGAGGAATACAGTGATGAAAAGGTTAATCTGCTTTTTACTGGCGATTGTTATTCTCGCCTCGTTTTCGCTTGTTTCAATTACGGTCGGAGCAAGGGTAATCGAATACAAGGGCGGCAGCATCAGTCTGACACCCGATATTTTCACCAGTGACGATGATGCGCTTTACCTTTACCGTGAGAACGGTCCCATTGATTCCGTCAAAGGCGCGAAATACGACGCAAAAACCAACACGCTGACTTTCAACGGTATAAACTATGCCGACAAAGCTCTCTATCTTAGAGAAATCAAAAGCGGCATTAATATCAAGATTTACGGAAATTGCAAAATCGGCGCGATTCTGGTTGAAAACTATGAGGATTACTTCAAGCTCGGATTGAGCGGTACCGGAACGCTTAATCTCGACTCATTACCGATTCTTGAAGGCATTTACATAACCACAGGTAAAGAAGGCACATCGGTTACGGTTGGCAAAAAACTAAGCCTCAACATAACCTGCTCGACGAGCCCGATTTATTTCCGCGGTATGGCTCCGAGCGATAAGTGCAAGTTTATAGTGGGCGGCAAGGAGATGAAGCTCAGCCAGGACGTTGAAAAGAGCACCTTATACAAGAGTGTTTACGCTGTTCCCGGTGTGACGCGAAAAACTCCGTTCAGAGAAAGAGTTATCAGCAAGAAAGACCCCAAGGGCATTTATTCCGCTCGAAAGAAAACAGTTACCACGTATACAAACGAAAAAATTGTAAACGAGGAACTGCTTGTTGTTGAAAAATACATTTACTCTAAGGAACTCGAGGTATACATTGACGACCCAGATTATAACATTGAGGGCTTTGAGAACGAGGAGGAAATGAACAAAGCGGGTTACAGCTACAATATTGTTAAGTCCGAGGCTGCCGACAGCGTATATGTCTACAAGCCCGACAGTTCGAGCACCAACAATACTATGTACGCAATCAATAATCCCGATGACCCCGACGGAACTTACGTTATTACCAAGGAAATATTCCGTGACAGGACTAAGGATGAATTCGTGTACAGCGTCGGAAAGCTCAGATATGACGAAGAACAGAAAAAGTATATCCGTGACAACTTCGATAACCTCACGATAACCGAATTTGAGCAGCAGGGCTATCACTATGTAATGAAGGATGACGGAACGCCGAAAGGCATAAGCTATTACTTTAACGGCGGCTCAAGCAACGGCTACGGTTATGAGGCGGTCAATGACAACGACCCTGACGGTTTATATGTTGTCGGCGGAACATACGCCTACGGATACCCCGAGACGATGAAGTTCAGCATTTACAAAACGGTTTATAACGAAGAGACTAAACACTATGAGTACGCGAACTACGGCGATAAAGATGCCGTTGCCTACGATACCGTTACCGCTCAGGAATTTACCGATAAGGGCTACACCTATAAATACAGCGACGTACACGAAAAGCTTCGTATCAATTACGGCGTGCTTGACTATTACTCCGTTTATCTGGATGAAAACGGCAAGGAGGTCGCCGTACGCAGCGATATAGTAAATTTCCTCGGTGCAGACAGGCGTTACTATTACATCTATGATTTATCCGATACAAAAACCGCAACCTACAAAGGTAAGACGGTTACTATTCTCCCCTTTAACTATACGGGTAAAACCTCTATCACGGATATGGAACGTGTAAAGGAAGAAACAAGCAATTATTCCGTAACCTACCCCTCAGAGAATTTTACATTCAAAGGAACAGGCGCGGTCAGCCTTTCAAAGTGCAAGGCTTCCGTAAAGAACGCTGTATTTACAGGCAAGGCTCTCAAGCCCTCTGTGACGGTGAAGTACGGAAAAACAAAGCTCAAAAACGGCGTCGATTATACTCTGAAATACAAGAACAACAAAAAAGTCGGCAAGGCGTCCGTAACAATAACGGGCAAGTATGAATACAAGGGTAAAATCGTAAAGACCTTCAAGATTACAAAGGCTGAAAACACCGTCAAGGTAACAACCAAAAAGGCGGTAACGGCAAAAGCAAATAAAGCTTCAACAATCAAAAAGGCGGTAATCGTCAGGAAAGCACAGGGCAAGGTAACCTACACCACAAACAACAAAAAGGTTACCGTGAAGAAAGGCGCAATTACCGTAGCAAAAGGCTTTAAAAAGGGAAAGACAATCAAAGTAAAAATCACCGTAACCGCAAAGGGCAACGGCAATTACAAATCAAAAAAGGTTGTCAAGACTGTTAAAATCAGAATCAGATAAAAGGAAAGCTCAGAGCCGAGGCTCTGAGCTTACTTTTTATCATTCACTTTTTGATGACGATGATGATTTTGACGAGGAGGACGAGCTGCTCGACTTGGAGTCGAGAGCATTGCCGAATACGAAGTTTACAAGCTTCTTGCGGCATTTCTCCATATCGTTAATCTGGATACAGGAGCCGGCGGACTCGTCGATGTAGTACGACCAAAGTCCCTTCTGCGGGATGTTGTACTTCTTCATATCATAGTTAAGATATGAGAGAGCGCGTGTCAGAAGTCCCGTGATTTCGTCCTTCTTGAGGTTGGTTGTTACAAGAGGACCGACATCGGTGGCAATCTGGATTATCTTGTCCCAAGAGGCCTTCTTGAGCGACTTGAAGAGCGTGTCAATCAGCTTGCGCTGACGGCTTGTTCTGTCCCAGTCGTCTCCGTCAAAGCCTACCTCGTTGCCGTCCTCGCTGGTGTCCAAGCCTCTGTTTCTGGAGTACCAGAGCGCCTGCAAGCCGTTGAGGTGAACTATTCCGGGCGAATCCTTGATGAGGTTGCGCTGCTTTGTCTGGTGGTTCTTGTACATCTGATAGTTGATGTAATCAATCTCGTCCTGAGTGAGCTCCATATCAATACCGCCGAGAGCGTTGATAACCTTTCTGAAGCTGATAAAGTCAACAGCAATGTAGCGGTCAACCTTGATACCGAAGTTGGCTTCCAGAGTACGAATAGCAAGTGACGGACCGCCTATCGGATAGGAGTGAGTCATCTTGTCGTAGCCGTGACCAGGAACATAAAGATATGTGTCACGCTGGAAGGATGTAATCTTGACTGACTTTGAAAGGTTGTCAATCGAGAGGAGCATCATCGAGTCGGAACGGCCGTAGCTGTCCGCTGAGTGAGAGTCCTCGCCGAAAAGCATTATGTTGAGAACCTTGGGGTGAGTGAGAAGCTCGCTGTCGGTAAATGAGGTGGAGATGTTTCCGTCGTCGTCGCCGCCGACCTTAACCTTCTTGTCAATTGAAATATTGTCAAGGGTTTTGTAGTTAACCATACCGACGCCGAAATACAGAGCAATCGGAACAGCGCCGCCTATCATAAGAAGCACCACAAGGATAATCGAAATTACCCTTACCCATCTGCCTTTCTTTTTATAGAGCTTTTTCACCTGAGTTCCCTGGCTGATGTCAACCAGCTTTTCACGGGGAGGACGGGTGTTATTTTTCGCCATAATATCTCTCCTAAAGATAAAATTCGACTTATTCTACACTACTACAATTAGGAATTATACCATATTAAGTTGATTTATTGTTCTAAAAAGGAATAATAACCTATCTGTAACCATTGTGGAAATTGTGTGAAAACCTGCTTTTTATGTATTCTGTTCGTCGAGCGTGAGTGAGAACGACGGCAGAAACTCCGTCATAAACCTTTCCGCTTCGGGAACATTCATTTTGTGAATGGATTTCTCGGTGGATTCCTTCGCCTGACGGAATTCGTCGTTGCCCATTCTTATCTCCTCGATACACTTCACAAGCGCCGAAAGCTTATCCGCTGCCTTGACGTAGACAAGCAAATCCTTATCGTCGGGGTTTTCGCCGAGAATGAGGTCGCGGTAGTCGCCGCGCAAATCCTCGGGAAGCATTGAAACAAGCTTTTCGCCCGCAATCTTCTCTACTTTTTTATATGAAGCGATAATATCGGGGTTATAATACTTGACGGGAGTTGGCATATCGCCTGTGATAATCTCGGTGGTGTCGTGATAGAGACCGAGCATTGCGGCTCTCTCGGCGTTGAGGTTCTCCCCCGTTTCCTTATTATGAAGCAGAACAAGCAAATGCGCGAACATCGCAACCTGAAGGCTGTGCTCGCTGATATTCTCGCTCTTAGTATTATTCATCAGCCCCCAGCGCGTTATGTATTTCATACGCCAAAGCATTGCGAAAAAATGTGACATCCTTATTATTCTCCTTAAATATTGCGAATTGGTATTTGTTGTGATATACTGTATAATATACTATTTTTGACAAGTTGTAAAGGGAAACAAACGATGGAAACCATAAAAACTCTGAGAAATATTTCACGCGGTAAGTATGCTCTCAAAGCGTTTTTGCTTGGGCTGCTGCTTTCCGCGCTCTTTATCGTTCCCGTGATTATAGAACAGAATGGACTTTTCCTCTACTACGGAGATTTTAACGCTCAGGAGGTTCCGTTCTATCAGCTTATGCACAGCGAATACAAAAGCGGCAACTTCCTCTGGACTCATCTGACGGATTTAGGCACGCCGTCCGTAAGCTCCTATATGTTCTATATAACAGGAAGTCCGTTCTTCTGGTTAACGCTGCTCTTCCCCAACGAGGCTGTTCCCTACCTTATGGGTCCTCTGTTTATTCTGAAATTTGCCTTTGCGACGCTGACCTCTTACCTGTATCTGAAAAGATATGTCAGCAACAAAAATCTCGCGATTGCTGGCGGCTTGATGTATGCTTTTTCGGGATTCTCCATATATAATGTATTCTTCTTCCACTTCCACGAAGCAATTATAATGTTCCCGCTGCTTCTGCTCGCCATTGACGAGTTTATGTACAACGGCAGACGCGGAGTTGTGGCTGTTGCGGTGTTCTCGGCGTGTATTATTAACTACTATTTCTTCGCGGGAATGGCGGTTTTCACGGCTATTTACTGGCTTATGCTCGTGTTCACAAACACGTACAAGCTCACGCTGAAAGGAATTTTACTGCTCGCGCTGGAGATAATCACAGGCTTTCTGGCAACGGCGTTTGTTATGCTTCCGACCGTGCTGTTCATTATGGGAAATCCGCGGCTTTCGTCGCTCCCCGACGGCTACGGTTCGGTGGTTTACGAAAACGCCCAGAGATACGCATACATCGTTCTGAGCTTCTTCTTCCCGCCCGAGCTTGCGGCTCAGCCGAACTTCGCGCCCGACGTTGAGGCAAACTGGGCTTCGGTAAGCGGCTGGCTGCCGCTTGCGGGAATGACAGGCGTTATCGCGTATTTACAGCTCAAAAAGCGCGACTGGCTCAAAAAGCTGATTATGCTGATGATTCTGTTCGCGCTCGTACCGATGTTCAACTCGATGTTCCAGCTCCTGAATTGTAGCATTTTCTATGCAAGATGGTACTATATGCTCACGCTCGTGATGACGCTTGCGACAATCAGAGCGCTTGAGAACAACAAGGCAGACTGGCCGCGCGCCTTCGCGTGGTCTGCGGGAATTACCGCGGTAATCGCGATTCTTATCGGACTTATGCCCGAGACAACCGAGGACGACTACAACGTCGCGACGACGACAATCGGACTTGAGGATTTCACCGAAAGATACTGGATTTACGTCGCTATCGCTATGCTGTCACTTGCCGCGTTCGCGCTGATTGTGTTCTTCTTCAAGAACAACGGCAGAAGGCGCGCGTTCTTCGTAATCATCGGCGTATGCGTAATCACGACGCTCAGCTCGACATATATAATTCAGACGGGAAATATGCTCGACCACTCAGACAAGAAGTTCATCAAAAAATACGCGATAAATATGGGCGACAAGCTCAACATCGACGACATTCACGATGTGCGCTCGGACTTTTACGAGACGCCCGATAACACGGCGATGTACTGGAAAATTCAGTCTATAAATACCTTCCACAGCGTTGTTTCGACGAGCATAATGAAGTTTTACGACGCAATCGGAATCACCCGAGACGTCGCTTCACGTCCCGACACCGATGATTACGCGCTGAGAGGGCTTTTAAGCTGCAAGTATCTTTTTGACGAAATCGCCGACAACGACGAGGAGCAGTACGACTTCCTCGACAACGACAACAAAACCAAGATGCCCGGTTGGGAATTCCTCAAAAACTCCAACGGCTGCAGGGTTTACGAGAACAAGTACTATATCCCGATGGGCTTCACGTTCGACAAGTTCATCAGCAATTACGAGCTGAAGGAAATTGACGGACGATACAAAAGCGACGCCACGCTCAAGGCTCTGGCGCTTAGCTTCGACGACCTCATCAAGTACAAGGATATAACAGGCTACACCGAGGACGACATCAAGGAGCTCAAAAAGGATAAAAAGTCAGAAAAGCACACATTCAAGAGCAAAACAAAGCAATTCGAGTACGGCTCGATGAACTACTTCAATGACTGCGAAAAGCTCAGGGAAAACACCGCCGAGAACTTCCGTTACACCGACGACGGCTTTACTGCGGAGTTTGAGAACAGCGGCGACGACAATCTGCTGTTTTTCAGCGTTCCCTATGACAAGGGCTGGACAGCTACAGTCAACGGCAAAGAGGCTGAGATTGTACAGTCTCAGATTGGTTTTATGTCCGTCAAGGTAAACGGTCACGAAAAAAACAAGATTGTTTTTAAATACGAGCCCTTTGGTTTCCGCATCGGAATTATAATCACCGCTGTTAGTGGTATAATACTTTTTATGTATTTATCGGCGCTTGCCGCAATCAAAATTTTACGAAAGAAAAGAGAATGAAAATTGAACTTCGGTAATAACATTCTGAAATACAAAGACGATATTCTGAGAGATTTAAAGACGCTGCTTGAAATCCGCTCGGTTTCCTCGGAAAGTGAGGAAAACTGCGTCAAGGCGCTCGAGTTTGTTCTCACACGCGCAGAGGAGCTCGGACTTGTTTCCAAGAATATCGACAACAAGGCTGGACACGCCGAGCTCGGTAACGGCGGAAAGCTCTGCGGAGCTCTCACCCACCTTGACGTTGTTCCCGCGGGCAAGAACTGGACTGTCGAGCCCTTTACTCTCACACAGAAGGACGGAAGGCTTTTCGGCAGAGGAGTTGACGACGACAAGGGCGCTTCGATTATCGACCTTTACTGTCTCAAGGCGCTCAAGGACAGCGGCGTTGAGGGCAAGAACACCCTGAGGGCAATCTTCGGCACAGACGAGGAAATCGGTATGACCGATATGGAAGCCTATTTTGAAAGCGAGCCTCTCCCCGACCTCTCCTTTACTCCCGACAGCGACTACGGTATCTGCTTTGCGGAAAAGGGAATTTTACAGGTCAAGGTCTACACCGACCGCAAGGACGGCACGGTGCTCAGCGCAATCAGAGCGGGCGACGCGGTCAACGCGGTTCCCGACGAGGCGAAGGCTCTGCTCTATGTTTCTGATTCGGAGACAAACATACTCAAGAGAAACAGCAAAAAATATAACGGCAAATTCAACTTTATAGATACAATTGACGGACTTGTTGTTGAGAGCTTCGGCAAGGCTTCGCACGCCTGCGAGCCTGAAAAGGGCTTTAACGCGGCGACTGCGCTCGCTGAGTTTATCAACGGCGAATTCGGCAGCGAAGAGGTCGGAAGTCTCTGCGAGTTCATCGGCTACGCGATTCGCACCGAGACAGACGGAACCTCACTGGGACTGAAGATGAGAGACTTTGTTTCGGGCGACCTCAGCTGTAACCTCGGCAAAATCCGCCTCAACGACAACAGCTCCTACCTCACTCTCGATATCCGCTACCCTGTCACAATGACAGTCAAAAACATTCTCAGGAGGATTGAGAAGAGCGCGGCTATGAGCGGTCTCAAGGTCGAGGTGCTCCACCACGCAGAGCCGCTCTATCTTCCCAAGGACAGCAGGACAATCAGCCTGCTCAGCGGCGCTTACGAGAGCATTGTCGGCAAAAAGCCCGAGCTCTACTCGACAGGCGGCGGTACATACGCGCGTATGCTCGGCGGCAAGGGCGTTGCGTTCGGTCCCGCGTTCAAGGACGATAACGTGAATATGCACAACGCTGACGAGAGCATCGACGAGGAAAAATTCTTCCTGCACGCTCAGATTTGTCTTGAAGCGATGTACAGGATGTACACAGAGGATTTAAGCGATATATGAAACCTGAAGGAATTATTCGCGCGCAGTCAAGACAGGTCTTGAAGGGCAACTGGGTTGCGGCGGTATCGGGACTTTTAACGCTGATGGCGTTCGGAACGCTCGGCGACATAATCTACTCACTGTTAATCCTGTTGTCGGGAGTTTTCACCGATGACGGAGTTCTGAGACACGGCGCAGAGGTACCTCTGATAATTATTCTCTGCTCGGTATTTATCTTCATTTTCGCGCTCACTCCGATTGTCAACGGCTTTTTCAGGCTTTTCTACAAGCTTTCGGATACAGGCGAATGCGATTTACGAGAGATATTTTATTTCTTCTGCGGAACTAAAAACTACTTCTCGGCACTTATCTTCAACGCACTGATGATGCTTAGAAGGCTTCTTCTCGCGTTAATCGGTTTTTCTCCGTACATTCTGTTTCTGATAATCACGAATGCGTTCAGCCAATCGATTTACACCTCGGTTTCGGCTAACGAAATTATGAACGCTGTGGCTGTGGTTCTGATTTGCCTGGGTATCGCGACCTCGCTTGTACTCTGGCTCAGACTCACGGTTTACGACTTTCTCTTTGCGGGTGACGCAAGCCCGCGTCCGTTCTATGACGGCAGAAGGATTCTCAGAAAGCACTACTTCGATTTGGTCAAGCTCTTCTTCACGTTTATCCCGTGGATTCTGCTTTGCTTCTTTGTGCTCCCGATGTTCTATGTCGTCCCCTACTTTATGACTTCGTTCGCAACAAGCGTTAAATGGCTTTTTAAACTTAACAAGGAAGGTACTACGGTATGATAATTACAATCGGCGTAATAGCCTATAACGAGAAAAACTCTCTGGGCTCGTTACTGAAGGATATTTGTAAACAGACGTATGACCATAAAAAAATTGAGGTTATTCTTGTAGACAGCAACTCCACAGATAACACAAAGGTTATTATGGAGACGTTCAGAAAGAATAACGCTCAGGACTTTTACGACGTAAAGGTTCTCTCAAACCCCAAGAAAACCCAGCCCTGCGGCTGGAACGTCGTGCTTAACAACTACAGCGGCGACGCGGTGGTCAGAATTGACGCACACGCTTCCATTCCGTCCGACTTCATCGCAAAGAACGTCAAGACGCTCGAGGACGGCGAGAACATCTGCGGCGGTTTCAGACCTAACATCATCGACGAGCCGACCGCGTGGAAGGAAACCTTGCTCCTGGTTGAGACCTCTATGTTCGGAAGCTCCATAGCTCCGTACCGCCGTCAGCAGGGCAAAACCTACGTAAACTCGCTCTTCCACGGCGCGTACAGACGTGAGGTATTTGACAAAATCGGATTCTTTAACGAGGATTTGACCAGAACCGAAGACAACGAGGTTCACTATAGAATGAAAAAGGCAGGCTTCAGAATCTGCTTTAACCCCGAAATCATATCGTATCAGCATACCAGAAACTCGCTCAAGGGTATGATTAAGCAGAAGTTCGGCAATGGCAGATGGATTGGACTTACGCTCTCGGTAGCTCCCAAGTGCCTTTCCTATTACCACTTTGTTCCGTTCCTTTTCGTCGGAGCTCTAATGGTAACATCGGTGCTCGCGCTGCTTGGCTTCCCGCTCTTTATCGAAATTCTGCTCTTGCTCTATTCGATGTTCGACTTCGTTAACACGGTAAGCTGCTTTACAATGCGCGACATCAGACCGCAGTTCTTCCTGCTTCCTCTCCTGTTCCCCATTATGCACCTTGCTTACGGAATGGGTACGATTGTGGGAATTCTGCAAATTCCGTTCTGGAAACACAAGCTCAAAAAAGCAAAGGAAGAAGAAAAAAACACTGACAGAGGTTAACTATGTCCGAGATTATCTCACTGACAGGCAAAGAGCTGAGAGCCCTTCAGCTCAAGGAGCTCGATTTGCTCAGATATTTCCGCGATTTCTGCGACAAACACGACATCACGTACTATTTGTGCGGCGGATGTCTTATAGGCGCGCTCCGCTACGGAAAGTTCATTCCCTGGGACGATGACGCCGACGTGTTTATGCCGAGGGCGGATTATGAGATTTTCATAAAGACATATCTCGAGGAAAACCCGTCAGAGCGTTTTCTGCTCCTGAACGAAACCGACGAAACCTTCACGCGCAACTGCTTTGCGACTCTGGTCGACACAAGCGTAACGCTTGTTAAGAATTATCAGAAGGATTTGAATATTCCGCACGGCGTCGCGTTCGACATCTTCCCCATTGACGCGAGACCGACAAAGAAAAGCCAGAAGTATCTGCAATTTTTCTGGTGCATAATCTACTCGCTTTTCAGAGCTCAGACGGTTCCCGAGAAGCACGGCGGAATTATGGCGCTCGGAAGCAAGATTCTGCTCGGAATCTTCCGAAGCTACAAACGCCGCAAGAAAATCTGGAAGTTCGCCGAAAGGCGTATGACAAGCTACAGTCTCGACGACTGCAACCTCGTATGCGAGCTCTGCGCTGGTCCGAGGATTATGAAGAACGAATATCCCAAGGAGTTCTTTGAGAGCACGGTCGATATTGAGTTTGAGGGTGAAAAGTTCAAGGCTATGAACGGCTACGACGGTTATCTCAGACTTGCGTTCGGCGAGGATTATATGACGCCGCCGCCCGAGAGCGAGCGCGTTATCAGCCACGACTTGGCAAAGCTTGATTTGAACAAACCCGCAATTTAAAAAACTAATACACATAAAAAAAGGACTGACTCGCGTCAGTCCTTAGTTTTATACTTAGTTGAGCTCAGCTACAACCTTCTTAACAGCCTCTAATGCCTCGTCGGGAAGCTTGTCATAGCCTTCCTTATTTACTGCGAAGCCTTCGATAGCGTTAACGCGGTTCTGCATAGCGTTCTTGAGAGCCTCAACGTAGTCCTTGTCGTTCATATCTACGTCAAAGCCTTCCCAATCCATAATCTCGATATCGGAGAACGGACCCCACTTCTTGAACTCAGCTCTCTTCTCAACGATAGCCTCGAGGATTCCGAGAGTATCGGCGGGCTTAACCTTCTTGCCCATGAAGTCGCCTGTGTTGATGATGTAGCAGTCAACGTTCTTCTCCTCAACGAGCTTCTTGAACTTAACATAGTCGTTCTTGAGCGGATAGGTTCTGAACGGGTTAGCATAAGGTACGATACGCAGAGCGTTGAGGTCTGTGCCAGCCGCAACACGCTCCGCTGTTGATGTCTTAGTCGCGAGAGTTGCGCCCATTACGGAAGCAAGAGAAGCGCCCTTGAGCTTGACAACGGGAGGAATTGTAGGATCCTTCATAATCCAGAAGATAGCGTTTACGGGAGCGTCAATCTTGTCAACGCGGTTCGGAGACCAGAGCTTGGACTTAATTGCACGGCCGTTGCCGTTACGGATATCCTCGGTTACGAGCTGAACCTTGCCGTCCTCGTCGAGAGTTGCGCCGCAGTTCTGGCAAGTAAGGAGATACTTGTTATCGGGGCAGCCTGCGGGATAGTCGGCAGTCTTGTCGAAGTATGTGGGCTCAAGCGCAATTGAAGCGCATGTATCTGTATTGATGATGAAAGCGTCGTCGTGGAGAACCTTAATCTCGTACTTGCCGCCGTGCTTAGCGTGTGTAAGTGTGGATTTACCCGAACCCGAAAGTCCGTATACGGAAGCAACGAACTTGGAGCCGTCGTCGAGTAAGTACTCCTTCTGACCGCCGTGGCAGGAAGCATAACCGTTGCGGTTAGCGATAGCCCAAGCCATTGTCAGAGTGCCCTTCTTGTGCTCGCCGAAGTACTTCATACCGAGGATTGCAGCGCAGTTCTCGTTTGTATCGAAGTAGCAGAGTGTGAGCGGGTCGCTCAGACAGCTGTAGTCAACGTCGGGAGACTCAACAGGAGCCCACTGGGGGTCGGAGAGAATATAGATATCAGCTTCCTTGCCGTCGCCTACTGCCTTTGAGTTTTTATACATCTTAACGTACTCGTCGGACATATACTGGAAGTTGAGCATCCAGGAGTACATAAGGTTCTCTTCACCCTCGGGAATGAGAAGGTGAGCCTTTACCATAAACTCGGGGTCAAGACCTACGAATACGGTAGCGTGGTACATTTTCTTAAAACGTGTCTTATAAACAGCGTCCATAACAACCTTGTCGAGCTTTACATCGTCAACGCCGGGCTCGCCCTTGATACGGCGTGCAGCAGCGTAACGGCCTGTAACGGCGCCGTCGTTGAAGAGAAGCACCTTAGCGTCGCGGTCAAGACCGAACTCCTCACCTCTGTATACGGGAAGGTCGGTAACGATTGTTCCGGGAGAATTCTTAGCGAGGTTATATGCCTCTTTAAGAGTGTTTACGGGAACAACGTTGTTGCCGTAGAAAGCTGTCTCGATAATGGAACGGGTCTTGGAAAAACCAATTTTGCCTGTTCCGATTTCTTCGGTTTTGTAGTTAGCCTTTGTGGACATAATATCTACTCCTTTATGAAAAATTACCTTTTTGGGGTTAGTCATAATTACCCTTATATTTTAATATTTTAGAGCCGCAAAGTCAAGTAAATGACAAAGATTTTTACCTCTCCTGCAAAAATCAATGAAATAGCCAAATAAATAACAATTAACCGTCAGTTTTTGATGAATATATAAACCGAAATATTCAGAACTCAGATGATAAACAATAATCAATTATTGTACCTTTACAATCCGCCTCAAATACGGTAAAATAAGTACATCACAACCAAAGGAGAGTTTTTATGGCTTCGAACATAACCAAGAAAATCAAGGAAATAGAGAATACTCAGCTTGGCGCAGGCGAGCTGTTTTTGTACGGTCACTGCGACGCAAACGGTGAGATTAACGCGGGTATGAGCTGTGAGGAAGCAGAGCTCGAGTCAATCGAGAGCACGCTCCAGTACATCACGCTCCAGACCGCAAAGGTTCTCTACGACTCAAACCCCGAGCTCACAAAGGAAGATATCACGGAGATTCTTTTCACAGATTTGTTCGGCAGTATCAACCTGTTTCTCGCTGAGCTTGACCACGGCAAGGACGATTCGGAAATCAGAGACGAAGCGGCAGACCTGCTCACAGACTGCTTTGAGGAATTTGATTTCTACGGAGACTTTGAATAAAAACTATATAACTTATGACGAAAAAGACCGCCGCTTTCGCGACGGTCTTAATTATTTATTGACTTATTATACGTGAGCTACGGGCTCGGCACCGGGGTTTGTGTCGGGATTTACGTTGTAAACATTGAAGCTTACGTCGTCACGTGTATCGTCGATAACTGCCCAAATCTCATTATAGATGATGTCACGACAGTCAGCTGACTGCATTACAAGAACAGGGTTGCTGTATGTGCCTGTGCACTTGGAGATGATGATGTTGAACGAATCATCATACTTGTCAACCTCATATGTCTTGTTGTACCAGCCGTTAGCGTCCTTTGTTGTGAACATATCTCCGGGCCACTTGTTGTATCTGTCGTTATAGTTCTCGGTCTCGTCGCCTTCGCAGTTACCCCAGATCCAGATAGTCGGGTCATAGCCTGAGCCTGAGCTGTGCTTGATGTGGAGAGTAACGTCGGTTCCGAGGCTGTCGTAGTAGTAGTTAATCTCAACTCTGCCGTAGGGAACGTTGATTGTTGTAACCTCTGAGCCTTCGCTGAGCTTGTAGCCGAGACGTGTGATGGGTTCAGCTGTGAACTTGTCGCCAACTCTCTCGGTGAAGGTTGAAGCCTTGGCAACCTTCTTGCCTGTTGCCTTGTCATAGTGGTTAACAACTACCTGACCCAAGCCTACGCTCTTGTCAGCGAGGTAGTTCTGAATCATTGTTGCGTCGTTGATGTTAACCTTGCCGTCGATTGTCGCGTCGGCAGTCTTCTTCTGAGCGTCTGTAAGAGTTGTTTTCTTAACGAGAGCAAGCTGGATAGCTGTTACGTCGTTGATATCAACCTTACCGTCGCCTGTAACGTCAGCCTTTACGGACTCGGGAACATAGTAACCGTAGTTCATTGTTACGTTCTGGTCGCCATCAGCGAATGTTCCCTTCATATTGCCTTCGATGTTGATTAAGTCGTACTCTTTGCCGAGGCTTGAGGGCTTAACGAGCTGATAGCTGTCGCCGATTTCGCCTGTGATTGAGTAGGACTCAACTGTCTTTTTAGCAACTGTGTCGATAGCCTTGACGTTTACAGCGCCTGTGTTGTCGGAAATTGCAACAGCGTCATAGCTTGACTTGTCAACAGCGATGATTGCGGAGTATGCGGGAAGAGTAAACTTGTTGTCCTTTACCTCGTAAAGCTGCTTAACGCCTGCCTTCTCGGAGTCAGCGATAACAGCCCAATCCTTAACGGAGTCGGAAAGTGTGTAGTTAACCTCGTTCTCGGTGTTGTTGAAGATTGCGACAAGCTTTGACCACTCGCCCGAAGTGCTGTTTGTCCATGTAGCAACAAAGCCGTTGTTTGTCTTGCTTGTATCCTTTGTGGGGATATCCTTGAAGCTTACGTTAGAATCGCTGTTTCTGGTGTCGTCGGTGAGCGGTGAGAAGTGTGTGCGAATCTTGCGCATACCTGTGTAGTAGGATGCGATGTCAGCGTTCGAGGTAACGAGCGACCAGTCAATCATATTGAGAGGTGCGGGAGACTTGTAGGAGTCTGCGTCGTTATCCTTGGAACGACCGAATTCCTCACCTGCAAGAATGAATGTGATACCCTGTGACATATTCATTGTAGCGGCAGCGAGCTTGTTCTGAGCAACAAGTAC
Source organism: uncultured Eubacteriales bacterium (assembly GCA_900315785.1). Taxonomy (GTDB): domain Bacteria; phylum Bacillota; class Clostridia; order Oscillospirales; family Acutalibacteraceae; genus Ruminococcoides. Next base: position 5,304 of record ONAL01000011.1, on the reverse strand, counting down.
GGGATGACGCTTTCTGAAGTAATCATTTAATTCCTGAGAAGCGGCGAAACGGTCCCAGAGAGTCTGGTTGTCGTGGCAAGCCGCGTAGGTAACTACCTGTGAAGGAAGTCTGTAGTTATAGGTAAGGCACTTTGCCTGCATACCAACCATAACGGGGTTGGATGAACCTGTGGAGCCCTGGAGCCAGCCTCTTGCTGTCTTCTGGAATACGCTGCCCTTGAGAGCGTCACGCTCCTTGTCACTGAAGAAGCCGATACCTGTCTTGAGCGAGCCTGCTGTGGACTGGAGGCAAGGTCTGAGTGTGTTGCCGTTCCATGTCTTTGAGGGATATACGGAGTTCATCGACCAACCCTCGCCCCACATTGTGATACGGGAGTCAACCTTGTCGAGCTCTGTACGAATCATCTCCATAGTTTCCTTGTCGTGGAGACCCATAAGGTCAAAACGGAAACCGTCGATGTGATACTCGTTTGCCCAGTAGAGGCAGGACTGAATCATAAAGTTGCGGTACATTCTCCTCTCGGAAGCAGTGTCGTTGCCGCAGCCTGAGCCGTTGGAATAATTGCCCTTGGCGTCCATTCTGTAGTAGTACTTGGGAAGTGTGCTTGTGAAGCAGGAGTCTGTGGAATAGGTATGGTTGTAAACTACGTCCATAACAACGGAGAGACCCGCGTCGTGGAGAGCCTTAATCATAGCCTTTGCTTCCTTGATTCTTACGTTGCCGTCATAGGGGTTTGAGGAATAGGAGCCCTCGGGAACGTTGTAGTTCTTCGGGTCATAGCCCCAGTTGAACTGAGCGCTTGAACCTGCCTCGTCAACAGAACCGTAATCATAGAAAGGCTGAATCTGAACTGTTGTGATACCTGACTTTTTGAGGTAATCTATACAGGTGGAGATATCGCCCTCGTTGTTGAGAGTTGTGCCTGTCTCGGTGAACGCAAGATACTTGCCGCGGTTAGCTTCGCTTACGCCTGACTTTGTGTCATAGGAGAAGTCCTTTACGTGAACTTCCCAGACATAAGACTCGGTAGCCTTGTCGAGGAGAACGTGTTTGTCGCTTTCCCAGCCGTCGGGGTTTGTCTTGGAAAGGTCAACAATCATCGAGCGATTGCCGTTAACGCCTGCAGCCTTGGAATAGATATCCTGTGTTTCGTAGGTCTTGGAGTCAGCACCTGTGACGTCGGGAGTTGTGATAGAGTAGGTGTAATACTCGTCAACGTGATCACCCGAGAGAGTCGCTGACCAAACACCCGTGAAATTATCTCCGTCCATGACCTTCTGAAGCGCGGTTGTGCCGAGCTTCTTAGCGCCCTGCTCGGAGTCGCTTCCTGTTGCGTAAAGGTTAACCTTTACCGCGGTAGCTAAAGGAGACCAAACCTTGAAGGTTGTAGCCTCTTTGGTATAGGTCGCGCCGAGGTCGTCGCCGTCATAGCCGTACTGCTCATCAAGAGTCTGAGAAGCTGTCGTATACTTGGTGTCGCCTGTGGCGGACTTTGAAGTGTCGGCAGCTGCAACCAGCACGATAGACGAAAGAATCAACGCAACGCAGAGTAAGGTTGACAAAATCTTCTTTGCCATAGTTATTTCCTCCTTAATTTAAACCTGATTTCAGGCATTTTTACCTTATGAAATATCGAGCTTCTTTGCAAGCTCGCTTCGGCGGCGCTTGTAGTACGCGAATGCGAACATAATGAGAACCGCCGCTCCCGCGACTATCAGAATCACGGTGAGGACGTTCGAGACAACTGAAACGGGAGAATAGATATAAAGCACGTTCTGCTCCATAAGCGCGTATTCGCCCGACTTGTTGTCCGTAACGCTCTTGAAGTCGTAGTTTTCAATCTCGAGCTGAGTGGTCGCGTAATGCGAGCCAGCGTCGCCCGTGAGAGTATTTGTACCGAGGATTTTGCCCTCCGTCGACATATAGACAATGTTAACGCGGCAGGTTTTGTCATCTCTCGGTTTTTTATTATAAACATACTTGACGGATATATCCTTATCCTTGAAGGTGCCGCAGCCGTTCTTCGGGAGCTTCTGCAAATCGAGAGTATATCCCGTCACGGACGGAATCTGCAAGGTCTCATAGGGCTGACCCGAGCGGTTTGAAAGCACGGTCGTATCGGAGATGATGTTGCCCTTTTCATCGACACATTCGAACGAAACCGACGAATATGCTCCGTCGTACTTCTCACATTCGAAGGTGCAGTAGCGGATATTCTCTGTGAAGGTTCCGCTGTCGCCCGACTTTTTCTTGATATTGTAATCCATAAGAACAGAGGTGAGCGGAGAGATATTGTAGCTTGTGTTAAGCTTGCCGCTTACCGTGTAGGACTTGAAGGTCTCGCCGTCCACGTTGTAACGGACTATAACCTTGCCCTGGGTTCTCTTGTTTTTGGCGCTTTTGTTATAGCTGTCCTTATCGACCAGCACGGCGGCTGAACGCGCGGGAATTGTAACGGAGCCGCTAACCTCGCCGAGGCTGTCCAAACCCGCGGTTTCCTCGTTGACAAGCTGAACATAGCTTCCGTCGAGGTCGAGCTTGGCGCTCTTATCGGCTGAGTTGAAGCCGACAAAAACCTTGCCGTACTTGTTGTCGCTGAGCGTATATGCCAGAACTCCGTCGGGGACGTCGTCGATAAAGCTGATGTCCTTTGCGGTGACATCGGTGTTATCCCTGAATGACGGAATATGCCTGCGAAGTGAAATGAGACCCTTGTAATAATCGGAAACGTCGCCGAAGGTCTGCAGGCTCGTCCAGTCGAGCTGATTAATCTTGAAGCCCGATTGATAGGAGTTCTCGTCACCCTTCTTGGTTCGGCAAAATTCCTCTCCCGCGAGAATGAAGCTCGTGCCCTGTGAGGTAAAGGTTATCGCTCCCGCGAGCTTGTTCATCGCTACCAAATCGGAATAGCGCTTTGTGTATTCGCCCTTTTCCCCCTTCACGCTCTTGATGAGCTTATCCCAGAGGGTCAGATTATCATGACAGGAAGCGTAGGTCACGCACTGGTTCGGGGTGTTAGCCCAGCCTAAAACGCCGTCGGACTGACCCGTGATACCTGTTTCGAGGTTGCCGCGCTTTTCGCCTGCCTGAACAAAGCCTTTATCTGCTCCCGAGGTCGAGCCCTTAACCGCGTCGCGGAACATATCGTCAAAGGCTCCGATGCGGTCGTTGAGCTTCTTTACGTTGCCCTGATTGGCGAGAATCGTGCCCGAATCGGCGGTGGTGTTGAGGTTCCACGCCTCGCCGTACATTAGCAGCTTATCTCCCCCGTCGAGCTCGTCGAGCTTTTTGCGGATGTGGTTCATAGTTTTCACATCGTGAAGTCCCATAAGGTCAAAGCGGAAGCCGTCGACGTGGTACTCCTTAGCCCAGTAGAGAACGGAATCGGTCATATACTTCGAGAACATCTTTCTCTCGGATGCGGTGTCGTTGCCGCAGCCCGAGCCGTTAGACCAGCTTCCGTCGGGATTGATTCGGTAGTAATAATCGGGAACGGTAATATTGAACGCAGAGTCCTTGCTCTCGTGAGTGTGGTTATAAACGACGTCCATAATTACGCCGATACCCGCTCGGTGCAGAGACTGAATCATCTTTTTACATTCGATAATTCTGCGTACTCCGTTCGTCGGGTCCTTGGAGTAGGAACCCTCGGGAACGTTATAGTTGATGGGGTCGTAGCCCCAGTTGTAGTTTTTGTCGCCGCCGCTCTTGTCGGTCTCGTCTACGGAACCGAAATCATAGAACGGATTAATCTGAACATAGTTAACGCCGAGGCGCTTGAGATACGAAACACAGGTCGGAGCCGCGCCCGCGACAGACGAAACCGTGGTTCCGCGCTCGGTAAAGGCGAGGTACTTTCCCCTGTTCTCCTCACTTACGCCAGAGGTTTTTGAGGACGAGAAGTCCGCAACTTGAACCTCCCAAATCATAGCGTCGGTGGGGTTGTCGACCGTAACGTGGGTGTCCTTGTCCCAGCCGTTTGGATTGGTTGAGCCGAGGTCGACTACCATACTGCGCTTGCCGTTCGCGGCGCAAGCCTTGGCGTAAATGTCGTAGGTTTCGTAGGACTTTTTACCGCGTGTAAAAACATAGGTGTAGAAGATGTTTTTGTGGTCGCCCGCGACCTTGACACTCCACAAGCCCGTGCTCTTGTTCTTACTCATATTGACTATCCTGAGATAATCCTTGCTGTCGCCCTTCTTGTAGAACTTGACCTTTACGTCGTCCGAGGTCGGAGCCCACACACGGAAGGTTGTGGCGGATTTGGTATACAAAGCTCCGAGCTCTCCCGAAAAGGTAGTTTTATCCAGCTTTTTGGCGTTTCCCTCGTAATCCTTAGCCGCGGAAGCATTGCAGAAAATAACCGCCGACATCGAAAAAATCACAACGGAAAGCAGGACAGAAAGAAGCTTTTTCAATACAAAATTCCCCCAGAGAATAATAACACACGTAAATTTCCAACGTAATAATTCACCATAAATTTTAACAAATTTAACAGGTGTTATATTTCTAATAGAGAATATTAACGATGTCGGCAGTGTAGAAAAATATACCTGTTTTATGTGCATTTTAACGGAAGCCATTTTACCTTTTAGGCACACATACGCGAAAGCGTAATAGAATGGAAAAGAATGGAGGTAAAGTATGGAAACAGTAACATATACGGTCCGCAAGGGCAACACACTTTTCGGCATTGCTCAGTTCTTCGGCACGACCGTTGACAAGATTCTGAGTATGAACCAGATTTCCGACCCGAATATGATTTACGTCGGTCAGACAATCAACGTTCCCGTCGACACGGACATCGCCGACGGATATATCTACGTTACACGTCCCGGCGACACGCTCTGGTCGATTGCACAGAGATTCGGCACAACCGTTGAGGCGATTGCAAAGAAAAACGGAATGTGCAATCCCAATATGATTTATCCCGGAACAAGGCTTTATATCTAAAGAAAAAGGCTCAGAACGCGAGGTTCTGAGCCTTAGTTAATGTTGATTATTTAACTTTAATCTTGACGGAAACTACCTTGTTTGCGCCCTTGTAGTTTGCGTTGCCCTTGGCTGTTACGGTAATCTTGACTGTAACTGTCTTGCCCTTTTTGAGACCCTTCTTGACAACGAGCTTGCCTGCGGAGCAGGTAACCTTCTTGTTATTGGTCTTGTAGGTAACCTTGCCCTGAGCCTTCTTGACTGTAACAACGCCCTTGATTGTTGTGTTCTTCTTGGAGTTGGCTGTTACGGACTTCTTGAAAGTAACCTTCATCGGGTTAGAAGCCTTGACAACCTTAATGTTGACGGAC
>ONAL01000039.1 GCA_900315785.1 uncultured Eubacteriales bacterium | reverse complement strand
ATAATTACGCTGGAGTGTAGTTTTTCTATGTCCTTTTCCGTGAACAAACTTACTTTCGTCAATGTCGCAAACCATTTTGTAGCTTGACAATATTTCATCGAGGTATTCGGGAGTGTATTCTGTATTAATTTGTATTGTTACTCCTGAACAAGCCAATTCTGCGTTCATCTTTCTAAACAGGGATGTTACCTTCGCAAATAGTCTATACCTTGATTTCTCTGTCGCTTTCTTCCACACCCAAGTATATTTATTGGCGTTAGCCTCAAATTTTGAGCCGTCTATATACAGATGCTCCAAATCAACTTTGTCCTCACGAGCGATATATGCCATTATCTCTTTAAAGATATCTTCCGCACTGTCGGTCAGATTATCATTTATGAAATTACCAAATGTTTTGTATGTTGGCGTTTCATACTCCATCAGGTACATATATCTGATATTAACTTTGCATTCATCTTCGAGTTCTCTTAAGGATATGTATCCTTTGTCCATAAAACCAAACAAGATTGTTTTTAACATATTGACCGGATTGTATCCCTTACGTCCTACTGTGTAGGTTGTACTTTTGAGATACTTTTCTATTTCAATCTCCTCCATGATATGGTCAATTGTCATTACCGGATTAGATATTTTTATTAAATCTGAAATAAATACTGGAAATCTTCCTTGTTTTGGACTATACTTATTAATGGTATTTAATGTATGGCTCACAACTTCATTATACCACAAAAGGCACACAACCGTCATTACTTTCGGTTATGTGCCTTCTTGTTTTTTACGGAGCTATTTTTTCACAGCCCCTTCTGAAAAATTATTTGTCTGTCTTTACCTTTATATTGACGTCGTACGTCTTATCGGTTGAGGGACGGTAAAGCGTGATTTTGACCTTGTCGCCTTCCTTGAAGCCCTCGAGGATTTCGAAGATATCGCCGAAGCCGCCGATTTTCTTGTCGTCGACCTTTGTGATAAAGTCGCCCTTTTCGGCGCCTGCGCTGCCAATCTCGCTGTCCTCGTCGATTGTGATAATCTTGATTCCGAGCTCTCCGTTGTCGCCGTAGGTGTCGACCTCGCCCGTGATACCGATTTTCACCCTGCCCTTGACATAGCCGTAGCGGATAATATCATCGACCGATTTCTTGACGGTCTGACTGGGAATAGCGAAGCCCATTCCCTCGTAATCCTCGAGCGCGATTTTGGAGTTTGTGACGCCGACAACCTGACCGTACATATTGCAGAGCGGTCCGCCGCTGTTTCCGGGGTTAATCGCCGCGTCGGTCTGGATGTACTTTACATTATTCTTGAGTCCGACGCGTCTGTTGAGCGCGGAAACAATTCCCTTTGTGACCGAGTTCTGATAGTCAAGGCTGAGCGGATTTCCGACAACAATAACGTCGTCGGCAATCTCAAGCTCGGAGCTGTCGCCGAAGGTCGCGGGCTTGAGGCCCTTTGCGTCAATCTTGAGAACGGCGATGTCGGAGCGGCTGTCAAAGCCTACAACGCCTGCCTCATACTCCTTCTTGTCGCTTGTGATAACCTTGTAAAGATACGCCGTGCGGCTGTGGTTGACGATGTGGGAATTGGTAACGATGTAGCCGTCCTCGGTAAGGATAATTCCCGTACCCATTCCGCTGTAGCTCTCGGCGGTGCCTTCCTGACCGTCGACATAGCAGATTACGCCGACAATGCTGTTCTCGATTTTTGAGAACGCGTAGGACGAACCCGATTTGCCCGAAGAGGGCTTTTTCTCGAGCTTCATACCCTTGTAATCCTTGTCGGTCTTGTCGCTGTAATCGGACTGCTTGTATTCCTTGGACGGAGTTGTTTCCTCTTCCTCGTCGCCGTAATAATCGCTCGGGATTGTGGGATAGAAGTTCTCGCCGAAGGGCGAGCTGCTCTTAGTCTCATTCTTGCTGCCCGCGTTCATCGAGATGTAGCCGATGAAGACGAAGAGACTTCCGCAGAGCAAAACAACCAGAGTTATGATAAGCGCCTTCAAGCCGTTGCTCATAGGCTGCGGACGCGGCTGACTGTAGCTTGTTCCGTAGTAATTCTGAACAGGCGGAATTGGCGGCTGAACTGGCTGCTGTACAGGAGGCTGTACAGGCTGTACGGGAGGTACAGGCGGCACGGGCGGACGCTGATATGTCGGAGCCTGAGGCGGATAATAAGGCGCGTATCCCTGCTGAGGCGGCATAGGCGCTCTGGGAGCCTGAGGCGGATTGTAATATGCGTAAGCCGTGTTCGGGTTCTGCGGATTTTCATAAGCAGGACGCGCGGGCTGAGGATTAATCCTCGGAGCCTGAGGCGGCTGATAAACCTGAGTCTCTGACTCGGGCTCGGGCTGGGGCTGAGGCTGAGGTCTGTTTACGCCCGGCATCGGCGGAGCCTGAGGCGGTGTCGGAATATTGGAATTGAAGTTATTTTCGTCATAAAAACCTGACATAAAAAGTCTCCTTTTCGTTTTCTGCCCTCAATTATACTATCTTTGCACAAATAAAACAATAAAAAAGAAAAAATTTTTGAAAAAACGCTTTATCTCCGTGGTTATTTATGGTACAATTTACTTAGCGTACGGAAGTAGACGTGCTCCGTATGAAATAAATTAACGGAGGTTATTTTATGCCATTAGTTAACGCAAAAGAAATGCTTACAAAAGCAAAGGCAGGTCACTACGCGGTTGGTCAGTTCAACATCAACAACCTCGAGTGGACAAAGTCAATTCTTCTCACAGCAGAGGAGTTAAAATCTCCCGTAATTCTCGGCGTATCCGAGGGCGCGGGTAAGTATATGTGCGGTTACAAGACTGTTGTAGGTATGGTTACCGCTATGCTCGAGGAGCTCAACATCACTGTTCCCGTAGCTCTTCACCTCGACCACGGCTCCTACGAGGGCGCTAAGGCTTGTATCGAAGCAGGCTTCAGCTCCATTATGTTCGACGGCTCTCACTATCCCATCGACGAGAACGTAGCAAAGACAAAGGAACTTGTTGCTACATGTAACGAGCTCGGTCTCTCCATCGAGGCTGAGGTTGGTTCTATCGGCGGCGAAGAGGACGGCGTTATCGGCGCAGGCGAATGCGCTGACCCTCAGGAGTGCAAAATGGTTGCAGACCTCGGCGTAACAATGCTCGCTGCAGGTATCGGCAACATTCACGGCAAGTACCCCGAGAACTGGCAGGGTCTCTCCTTTGAGACACTCGACGCTATCCAGCAGCTCACAGGCGATATGCCCCTCGTTCTTCACGGCGGCACAGGTATTCCTGCCGATATGATTAAGAAGGCTATCGAGCTCGGCGTTTCCAAGATTAACGTAAACACAGAGTGCCAGCTCGCTTTCGCGGCTGCTACAAGAGAGTACATCGAGGCAGGCAAGGACCTTCAGGGCAAGGGCTTCGACCCTAGAAAGCTCCTCGCTCCCGGTGCTCAGGCAATCAAGGACACTGTAAAAGAGAAGATGGAGCTCTTCGGCTCTGTCGGCAAGGCTTAATTAACTTTGCGTAAGTGACCGCTAAACGGTAACAAAGCGCTTATGGCATTTTGTCATAAGCGCTTTTGATTTAACGACGAGGTGATTTTATGAAAATTGTTTTAACCGACGCTCAGACAGTCACTCAGGGCGACCTTTCGCTCGACGGGCTCAGGGAGTTCGGCGAGGTAATCGTCCACCCTCTGACCGCGTATGAGGACATCGCCGAGACAGTCCGCGACGCCGACGCGATTATCCTGAACAAAACTCCGCTCAACCCTGAAACGCTCAGGCTCGCTTCTCATCTCAGATATATCGGTCTGTTCGCGACAGGCTACAACAATATCGACACGGCATACTGCCGCGAGCATAACATCACCGTCTGCAACGCGGGCTCCTACAGCACAAACGCCGTGTGTCAGCACACCTTTGCTCTTATACTCGAGTGCCTTAACCGCGTCGGCGATTACAGCCGCTTTACCGCCGAGGGCAACTGGAAGGAAAGCAAAACCTTCTCGCCCTTTGTCTTTCCGATAAACGAGCTTGCGGGCAAGACGATTGGAATTGTCGGCTTCGGCTCAATCGGCAGGGCGGTCGCGAAGGTCGCCGAGGCGTTTGAAATGAAGGTTCTGGCGTATAAGAGAAACCGCGACGGCGACAAGAGGCTCTGCGACCTCGACTATCTGCTCGCAAACAGCGACATCGTGACGGTGCATTGTCCGCTCAACGACAGCTCGTACCGTATGTTCAACGAGGAAACCTTCCGCAAAATGAAGGACGGAGCGATTTTCATCAATACCGCGAGAGGCGGAGTTATGGACGAAGCCGCCCTCAAAATCGCCCTCGAAAGCGGCAAACTCAGCTATGCGGGAATTGATACTCTCGAACAGGAGCCGATGGCGAAGGACTGCCCGATTTGCGGCGTCAAAAACTGCTTCATTACACCCCATATCGCCTGGGCTCCGATGGAAACCCGCGAAAGGCTGATGGGGATTGTCTGTGACAACCTGAGAGCTTTTCTCAGCGGAAATCCGAAAAATGTTGTAAATTAATCCGCTATGTGTTAAAATGAAGCGGAAAGAAGGAGTAATATGAAAAAAGCTCTGATATGTGTGCTTGCGGTTATGACCGCCGCGACGTTCGCCTCGTGCGGCGAAGCCGAACAGCAGACCGAGACCACCGCGCCCGTAACCGTTGAGATAACAAGCGAAGAGGTGACCAAGATTTCTCTGCCGAACGTCAAGATTCAGGAAGAGACAATCTCCAAATCAAAGAAGCAGTCGGCGACGGACCCCACCGAGCCAACGGCAACCGAGGAAAGCACAAGCCCCAAAACAAAGAAAAAGAAGAAAAAGAAAACTCAGGCCGCAACGACCGAGCCTCCGACTCAGGGTCAGACAAAGGCGGGAACCCATATCTCCGTAACCGAACCTTCCCTCGGAAGCTTCTCCGCAGAGGATTTGACCTTCATCACCGACGGAGCATACATCTATCTCGACGACGAAATCGACGATGTTATCGCGCTTCTTGGCGACGACAACTCCGTCTCTGAGCTCTCCGATACCGAGTTTGAGTACGAATACGCCGATTTGACAGTAACAACCTACGTCAAAAAGGGCAAGGAAAAGGTCGATTCGATAACCGTCACCTCTGACAAAATCCCGACCCCGAAGGGCGCAAAGGTCGGAATGTACGGAACCTGGCTCAAGCGCGTATACGGCGAAGCGACGAAATCGAGCGATACGCTGTACGCGTATATCTCGGGCAAAAGCTCGCTCGAATTCAGCGTCGAAAATAATATAGTAAAAAGCTATACCTACAGGCTGAAGCACTGAGCAATATTTTTGAAAAAGGTATTGATTTAATTATCAGGTTGTGGTATTATATAGGACGGACTTCAAAGTCCATACGCTGGTATAGCTCAGGCGGCAGAGCGCATCCTTGGTAAGGATGAGGTCGGCAGTTCGAGCCTGCCTATCAGCTCCATAGTAGATAAGGGATATCCCGTTTGGGATATCCCTTATCTATTTGTACGGTACAGAGCTGATAGGCACGGCTCTTGTTAAGAACCTAACGTCGCCTACCGTGAGATTTACAGCTCTGAACTGTATTATCTCTTTAATGCTTTTAGGTTTTACTTTGCGGTAAAGGGGATTTTGTTCTGCTTGGCGTATTTTTCCGCCGCGCTGCCGCTCTTTCCGCTCATTTTAAAGCCCTTGATGAGGATTTCCTTGTAGAATTCCTGCTCCGCGTCAATTGTTATGCCGAAGGCTTTGGAGCCGATTTCGGTCACGGTTTCGGGGATAGTTACTGATTTGAGGCTCTCGCAGCCGAAGAAATCCTTCTTGTATACCTTACCTACCGTTTCGGGGATTATGACCTCAGTCAGGCTGCCGCACGACTCAAAGGTATTGCCGTCCGAGCTTTTGACGGGGAAGAGTGTAACTTTTCCCAGTTCGTTGCAGAACGAGAACACGCCGTCTCTGAGAGTGAGGGATTTGTTGTGGTTAACAGATAGAGTTCTGATTCCCGAGGAAGCAAACGCGCTGCTGCCGATAACCCTGACGCTCGAGGGAATTGAAACCGAGCGGAGCTTATAGCACTCGTTAAATGCGAATTTACCGATAGTTGTCACCGTCTTCGGAATGTCGGCTCTGACGAGCTTTTGCGAAGAATTGAACGCAAAGGCTCCGATTGTTTTCAAGCCGACGGGAAGCGTAATCTTTCTGAGCGGCGAACTTGAAAATGCACTGCCGCCGATTGTCTCAACCTTGGCGGGAACCGTAAACTCCGTGCCGTCCTTTGCAACAGGATAGGCAAGCAGCTCGGTCTTGGTTTTGTTATATAGAATGCCGCTGTTTGCCGAGAAATATTTGTTATCCTTTGAAACACTGATTGCTTTGAGCTTTTTTGCGGCATCAAATGCGCCGCTGCTGATTCTTTTGACCTTTGCGCCGATTGTCACGGTCTTGACATCGCTCAGGGTAAACGCGTTTTTGCCGATTTCCACGCAGTTCTCGGGAACGGTCACCTTTGTAATCAAGGTTGAGTTGAAGGTGTGCGCGTTAATTACTCTGATGTTCTTTGAGAGCTTGAGTGTTCTGAGCTTTTCGCACCAGCAGAACGCCGATTTCTCCAGCTCGGTTACAGTATCGGGAAGCTTGACCGAGGTGAGCGATGTACACTCGTAAAAAGCCTCTTGTCCGATAGTTCTGAGTCCGATTGCAAAAGTAATTTTACCGAGACTCTTGCAGCCCTCAAACGCGCTTTTGCCGATTGTTCTGATGGTTTTCGGGATTCTGACCGAGGTAATAGTGTCGTTTCTGAAAAACGCCCTTTTGCCGACGGAAACGACCCTTTTTCCGCCGAGCTTTTCGGGTATGGTTACGGACTTTTCCCTGCCCGTATATTTGCAGATTTCTGCGGTATTTTTTGATACCGTATATTTCCAGCTGCCGCTCTTTACGGTTTTGCTTTTCGCCGCGGTTGCGGAAAAACAGCCAGACAGCGCGGACATAACAACGATTGCGGTCAATAAAACCGCTGTAAGTTTTTTCACTTTATCACTCCTTCCCGATATATATACATCTTTTTTCACCTTTTGTCAATATAGCAACGCTTATGTATCAATCATACGCATAAACAGATTTGTTGTAACGGCGACGCGCAGGTCGGGGTTTATCTGAATGTTTCTGATATGCGAATGATACGCGCCCTGGATGTAGAGCGTAAGGGCGATGTTGATTTCGTTGTTGTTCGGGATATTTGGGAAAGAGCGGAACACATAGTCCTTTAGCCTGTCCTCAAGGTGGTTGATAAAATGGTTGTCCTCGTAGCCCGAGAAGAGGGTTTTTATCTCCTCGGTATGGTCGATAATTGTACGGCTCAGCTTCTCGGCAAAGCCGCGGATTTCGTCTTTGCTTTTTCTGAGGTCAAAGCCTCTGACCTCGTCGATAATCGCGGAAATAAGCTCGCTTTCGAGCTTCTCCGAGAGGTCGTATACGTCCCTGTAATGCAGATAGAACGTCGCCTTGTTTATCATTGCGCGCTCCGAGAGCTCCTTGACAGAAATTTTGTCAAGATTCTTCCTTTTTCGCAGGTGGTAAAATGCTTCTTTTATATTCTTTTGAGTACGTTTTACACGCAAATCCATTGGTTTTGCTCCTTTTAATAGACAAATTTACTATTATAGTAGCATAAACGACATTATAATGCAAGTGACTATAGGAAATTATATAAAAATAATATATAATTTAAGCATAAATATAGTAAAATGCGCTAGGTGGCACAATATGCCGCGATTTGCACGCTATTATATTGTAATTTCAAATAGGAAATGAGGCTTTGCTATGGAAATTGATTACAATATGAGGAAACTTTTCAATGAGGAGTACCTTACCCAGGTGGCGTATATGTACAACAATATGCCCAGAGGACTTCTCGGCCCTCACTTTACAGAGTACGGACTTCGAATTGCGGTTTATCTCCCGCAGTGCAATTCCGTTGAGTTCGTAAACAAAGACAACGGCGACGTTCACCGCGCCTTCCTCGTTCACGAGAAAGGTGTTTTTGCGGCTAACATCCACACCGACAGAGTATTCAACTACTTCTATCGTGCATGGGACGAGGACGGCAACTACTATGAGGGCGAGGACAGTAACGCGTTCCCGACCCAGTTCAGCGAGGTTGACGGCTATCTGTTCGGTCAGGGCACACATTATGACCTTTACAACAAGCTCGGCGCTCACAAGAAGACCCTCAACGGCATCGACGGCGTTCTCTTCAACGTATGGGCTCCGAACGCTCAGAGAGTTTCCGTAATCGGTAATTTCAACAACTGGGACCCTGCCATCCATATGATGAGCAAGGTTTCCGAGGTCGGCGTATTCGAAATCTTTATTCCGCGCATCGGCGAGGACGAGATGTACAAGTTCCAGGTCAAGACCTGCGACGGCTTCTGTGTTGACAAGACCGACCCGTTCGGCAACACACAGCAGATGCGTCCCGACACCGCTTCCATCGTAACTGACATCGACACCTACGAATGGCAGGACGAGAAGTGGATTGAGGACAGAAAGGTGTCCGACTATAACACCAAGCCTATGGCTATCTACGAGGTTCACCTCGGTTCATGGCGTCAGCACGAGGACGGCAGCTTCCTCTCCTACAAAGAGCTCGCTGACCAGCTTGCTGATTACGTAGTAGATATGGGCTACACCCACATCGAGCTTATGGGTATTCTTGAGCATCCGTTCGACGGAAGCTGGGGCTATCAGGTAACAGGTTACTTTGCTCCGACATCACGTTTCGGTAAGCCCGCGGACTTCATGTACTTTATCGACAAGATGCACCAGAGAGGCATCGGCGTATTCCTTGACTGGGTACCCGCTCACTTCCCGAAGGACAGCCACGGTCTTGGCCGCTTTGACGGCACATGCCTGTATGAGCATCCCGACCCGAGACGCGGCGAGCATCCCGACTGGGGCACATTTATCTTTAACTATGAGCGCAACGAGGTTCGCAACTTCCTTATCGCAAGCGGACTTTTCTGGCTCAACAAGTTCCACCTCGACGGTCTGAGAGTTGACGCGGTTGCTTCAATGCTCTACCTCGACTACGGCAAGAGCGACGGTCAGTGGCTCCCGAACATCTACGGCGGCAGAGAGAACCTTGACGCTGTTGAGTTCTTCAAGCACCTCAACTCCATGGTTGAGCAGTACGCTCCCGGCACGCTCGTAATCGCTGAGGAGAGTACCGCATGGGCAGGCGTTACAAAGAGCGTTCATCAGGACGGTCTGGGCTTCTCGCTCAAGTGGAACATGGGTTGGATGAACGACTTCCTTGAGTACATCTCCAAGGACCCCGTTTACCGTCAGTATGAGCACGGCAAGCTCACATTCTCAATGATTTACGCTTACACCGAGAAGTTTATCCAGGTACTTTCTCACGACGAGGTTGTATACGGTAAATGTTCGATGATTAACAAGATGCCCGGCGACGACTGGCATAAGTTCGCTAACCTCCGTGTTGCGTACGCGTTCATGTATGCTCACCCCGGCAAGAAGCTCCTGTTCATGGGTCAGGATTTCGCACAGTATGACGAGTGGAATTCTCAGGTCGGTCTCCAGTGGTTCCTCATTGACGACAACGAGAACAACCGCAAGATGCAGCAGTACTTCAAGGCGCTCCAGCACTTCTACACATCTCATCCCGCATTCTACGAGCAGGATTT
The DNA here is from genome assembly GCA_900315785.1 of uncultured Eubacteriales bacterium. Taxonomy (GTDB): domain Bacteria; phylum Bacillota; class Clostridia; order Oscillospirales; family Acutalibacteraceae; genus Ruminococcoides. The sequence goes on along the minus strand of ONAL01000039.1, from coordinate 2,357 downwards.
CGACCCCTCAGGCTTTGAGTGGATGAGCTGTGACGATTACCAGAGCTCCGTTGTATCGCTCGTAAGAAAGACCAAGAACGGCAAGAACTCCGTGCTTTGTATCTGCAACTTTACTCCTGTTCCGAGAGAGGATTACCGCGTAGGCGTTCCGAACCTCGGCAACTACAAGGCTGTATTCAATTCCGACGACCCCGAGTTCGGCGGAACAGGCGACTTTGTTCAGGAGGACAAGAAGGCTACAAGAAAGCCCTGGAACTACAAGAAGCAGAGTATCACCGTTACAATTCCTCCGCTGTCAATGATTGCGTTCGAGTATAACCACACAATGCCCAAGCCCGAAGGCGCAACCAAGAAAAAGACAGTCAAGAAAGAGGAAGTCAAGAAGCCTGTAGCAAAGAAAATTGCAAAGGCTGCGAAAAAGACAACCAAGCCCGAGGCTGAGGCTCCCGTAAAGGAAGAGGCTCCCGCAAAGGCTGAGGAGAAAAAAGACTGATAAATAACTGAAGGGGCTGTCGCAAAACGGAGCGACAGCCTCTCAACATATGATGTACAAACGTAAATGTTGAATAAATTTATGATTCATGTGAATAAACACAACTCAAACCAGAGGGTGGGGAAAACTCCATCCTCTCTTTGCTTTTTGTGGAAAACTTTCAGGTTTACGCGGCCGGCTGATTGAATAACGACACGCCTAAACGTCCGTCATTTGTACGGTTCCACAGTTTCTTGATGTTAAACGCGAACGCAAGCATAAAAAATTGTGCTTCGGTCTTGACTTTGCTGCGTACGAAAAAGCGTCTGAAATCTCTGTCCTGTTTCAAAACACCGAAAGCGCCCTCAACCTGAATAGAACGATTCTGTCGAAGAATGTTTCCTTCATCAGCAGTTATTCGTTCAGTAGCTTCCGCCTTTTGTCGCGCCATAGTTTTTGAGAAAGAAATTTTTCGGTTTTCGTACTTTCCTTTGTAGCACTTCTCGCGATGAGGACAGCCTTCACAGGTTTCACAAATGTAGTAGCTTTTTGTAGCTTCGTAACCGTTCGTTGTTTTGCTTTTGCTGTCATAAGCGTGGTTTAATCTTTTGCTGTTAGGACAGGTAAAAAAGTCGCCGTCATTGTCATAGATTAGGTTTTCTACGCGATAAATATTGCTCTTGTATTTTCTTGTCTTTTTGATTTCGTAGTCAGCAGGCTTGATGAACGCGTTTTGCTCGTTTTCTTCGAGGTATGTGTAATTTTCCTCGCTCGCGTATCCCGCGTCAGCGATGATGTTGAAATACTTTCTTCCTGTGTTTTTTCGCAATCGTTCAAGAAAAGGAATGAGCGTTGTTGTATCGGTCGGATTCGAGAATAATCCTACCCCGACAATATACTCGCTCTCAACGCCGATTTGTACGTTGTACGCGGGTTTGAGCTGACCGTTTCTCATATGGTCCTCTTTCATCCGCATAAATGTAGCGTCCAAGTCTGTTTTGGAATAGCTCTTTCGTGTGCCGAGTATCGCTTGACTTTCATGGTATCGTTCTATTCTTTCCAGATATTCATATATGCGGTCGTAATCGCGCTGAATCTCTGTTTTTCGCTTGCCTCTGCCGTAAACAAATTCAATACCGAGGAAATCTCTTGCTTTGAGAAGAAACTCAACAACGTCCGTTAATGAAGCGGATTCCGACAGCCCGTACTTTTGGCATAACCCAGGCAATTCTTTATTGATTTTGACATTGAGCTTCTGCAAATTCTTTTCTACACTTTTTGCCCATACAAATGTGTATCGGTTTGCATTCGCTTCAATTTTTGTGCCGTCAATAAAGATGTTTTTGAACTCAATCTCGCCAAGCTTGTGTAGCTTTATGATAAGCTGATAAAATAAATCTTCAATGACTCCTACCAGCTTTTCATTCTGAAAGCGGGCAAAGGTTGAATGGTCGGGCGCCGACTGACCTTGCAGCAGCCACATGAATCGAATGTCTGTTTTGCAGGCTTGTTCAATCGCACGACTGGAGTAAATGCCGTTCATATATGCAAATACAAGTATCTCAAAAAGGACAACAGGATCAATTGCTCGCCAATGCCTGAGGTATTCATCATACAGCCGTGTGTAATCCAATGTGTCGCATATTTCTACAAGTTTCCATACCGGATCGTTCTCGTCGATTAAAACTTCATAATTAATCGGTAAAACCAGTTGATTTCTTAAAACTTTCATTGTATAATAACCTTGCTTTCTGTGTGGATTTTATCGCAATTAAATAATACATCGAATCGAGTAGGGCGGAATAGCTCCGCCCTCTCACACCACCGTACGTGCCGTTCGGCATACGGCGGTTCAATTTAATTTCAAAGTATGTTGATTAAGATA
>ONAL01000043.1 GCA_900315785.1 uncultured Eubacteriales bacterium | reverse complement strand
CTGCACCTCACGATACAAACCTTGGGAGTCGCTTTTGAGTTCGTCGGTAACTACGCCTCGGTGGACTTTCACCACAGAGCATTGATATGCCCGTCATACAAAAAACAGAAGCACCCGTTTCGGGTGCTTCTGTTTTTTGGTGGAGATGGGGGGAGTCGGACCCCCGTCCGAAAGCTCTTTGCCAAGGCTTTCTACGAGTGTAGTTATTGTATTATGATTCCCCTTGCAAAACGCCCAATAACAGGCTTTATGCTCGGGTAGTCTCTACGTTATGACCGAGGCGGAGACACGCTTCGGTTCACATTTACCGCTGGGTCGATGCCCTTAACAGAGCCGCGGTGCTCTCTGTCAGGACAAGCTGCTTACGCAGCTAATGCAACTTTGTTGTTGTCAGTTATTTTAAAGATGCGGCTTTTATAGCGGTTCCGCGCCGCTACTCGCTTACCAAGGTTCAAAACCCCCGTCGAAACCATTACATCCCCAAATATTAAAATGTAATAGTGATAGGTGAGTTTAGTACTGACGTTCTTTAAGAGCTCGCTCAATGTCGCGTTTTGCGGTTTTCTTAGCCATATCATTGCGCTTATCATAGAGCTTTTTGCCCTTGCAAAGCCCGATTTCGAGCTTGATGTTGCTGCCTTTGAAGTAAAGGCTCAGAGGAATAATCGAGTAACCCTGCTGCTGCTCCTGACCGAAGAGCTTCATAATCTCACGCTTGTGCATAAGCAGCTTGCGGACTCTGAGCGGGTCTTTGCACCACTGCGCACCCTGTTCGTATACGGAGATGTGAAGTCCGTTTACAAACAGCTCGCCTTTTACAATAGAGCACCAGCTGTCCTTGAGGTTAACTCTGCCGTTACGGATTGACTTTACCTCGCTGCCCATGAGTGAAATACCCGCCTCATAGGTTTCGATGATAAAGTGATCATGGTATGCTTTTTTATTTTTAGCTATTGTTTTGATAGAATCGCTCAAAGCTCATTCCGTCCTTCCAAAGCTCTCGCCAAAGTGACCTGATCGGCGTATTCGAGGTCTCCGCCCACGGGGATTCCGTAGGCAAGTCTCGTTACCTTAACGCCCATCGGTTTAAGCAGCCTTGAGATGTACATAGCTGTCGCGTCGCCCTCAACCGTCGGGTTGGTCGCCATAATAACCTCGCTGACGTCACCGCCGAGTCTCTTCAGAAGCTCTTTGATTTTGAGGTCGTCGGGACCCACATCGTTGAGAGGGGAGATAGCTCCGTGAAGCACATGGTAAGTGCCCTTGTACTCGTTTGTAGCTTCCATGGCCATAGCGTCACGCGGAGTCTCAACCACGCAGATAAGGCTTTTGTCGCGCTTTTCGCTTGCGCAAACGGGGCAAGTCTCCTTGTCCGTGAGGTTGCAGCAAACAGAACAATAGTGGATTTTCTCGTGAGCCTCGATTATTGCGTCCGAAAAACTCTCCGCTTCTGTTTTTGACAGGTTCAGTACATAATATGCAAGCCTTTGGGCTGTTTTGTGTCCGATACCGGGCATTTTTTCAAATTGCTCTACAAGTCTTTCAAGCGGAGCTACGTTATAAGTTCCCATTAAAATAATCCGGGAATGTTAAGACCGCCCGAGAGAGCTCCCATCGTTTCTTCCTTGTCGGCAGAAGCAGCTCTGAGAGCTTCGTTAACTGCCGCCATAACGAGGTCTGCGAGCATTTCGCTGTCCTCGGGGTCGATAACCTCGGGGTCAATCTCGATTGACTTTACTTCCATTTTACCTGTAGCTACAACCTTTACTGCGTTTCCGCCAGATGTAGCCGAATATTCCTTTTCCTCGAGCTCTGCGGTGGCTGTTTCCATAGCCTCCTGCATTTTCTGAGCCTGACGAGCGAGCTGCTGCATATTGCCAGCACCGCCGCCACCGTAGCCTTTGGGTAATCTTGCTTTCATAATGTTTCCTCCGTTATTCTTCGTTTACCTCAACGCCTCTTTCCTTCAAATCGGAGATAAGGGACGCTAAGGGATCGTTTTTTTCTTCTTTCTTTTCAGGCTTTTTGTACGGACCGAGCTTGTAGGTTCTGCCCGTGATTTCAAGAATAGCCTTTCTGATGTTTTCGCGCTGAGAGCTTTGTCTGAGCAGCGAGAACGCGATTTCGCTGTCAGCGTCAATCAGCAGATACTGACCGCTTTCGTAAGCGTTTGTGTTTGAGAACGCAGAGCCGATAGCCTTGGAGTATTTCATAATATTCTCGACAACCTCGGGCCACTGACGGAAGGGCTTTGCGTTTGCGTAAAGCTCATCCATATTGAGCGCAGAGGGGAGAGGTCTCGCTTCTGCTGCCTTTTGCTGAGGTTTTGACTCTGGCTTCGGCGGTTCAACAGCCTTTGGCTGTTCCTTTACAGGTTCTGCTTTTGGCGGTTCAACCGCTTTTGGGGGCTCCTCAACAACAGGCTTGGGCTTTTCTTCCTGCTTTGGCTTTTCAGTTTCAACGGTCTGAGTAACAACCGTTACGCCTGACTTTACAGCCTTTTCAAGAGCAGATAGCCTTGCTGTGAGGGCTTCGTTTGTGCCCTCGAGCTCGGGAGAGCTCAGTCTTACAAGAGCCATTTCGAGCTCAGTTTTGTTGCTGTTGCCCTTGCCCATACGCTTGTAAGCGTTCTGGAGCGTGTCCATCATATATACGATTTCGCCGAGAGTGAGGTAGTCGCTCTGAGTCTGAGCGTCCTCAAATTCGTCGTCGCTCATAACGATAAGGTCGCGCGGATGACGCGTCGTCTTTATCATCATCAGACTTCTGAAATGGTCGATAAGCTCATCACAGAGCCTTGCCATATCCTTGCTTTCACTGTGAAGCTTCGCGATAAGCTCAAGCGCCTTCGCAGTGTTCTTGTTAATGCACGCGTTCGCGAGCTCAAAGAGGTAGTCTTTCTTGGCAAGTCCCGCCGCAAGTCTTACGTCGTCAGTCGCAATGTTTCGGGTGGAGCCGAGACATCTGTCCATAAGCGACAGCGCGTCACGCATAGCTCCGTCGGCAACAGCCGCAATAAGCCGCGCTGCGTCGTCGGTTATTGTCGCGCCTTCCTGTTCAGCTACATAACTGAGCCTTGCTCTGATAGCGTCTGGGGAGATGCGGTGAAAATCAAACCTCTGACAACGTGAAAGAATAGTCGCGGGGAGCTTGTGCACCTCGGTTGTCGCGAGAATAAACACAACGTGCTCGGGCGGTTCTTCAAGAGTTTTGAGCAGCGCGTTGAACGCCTCGGTGGTGAGCATATGAACCTCATCGATGATGTAGACTCGGTACTTTGCCCGTGCAGGCAGAATCTGCGCTTCGTCAATAACCTCGCGGATATCGCCGATACCGCGGTTTGACGCGGCGTCCATCTCGACAACGTCAAGAATGCTTCCGTCGTCTATTCCACGGCAGTTTTCACATTCGCCGCAAGGGTCGCCGTCCTTGAGGTTAAGGCAGTTAACAGCCTTTGCAAGAATTTTTGCGCAGGTAGTCTTACCTGTTCCGCGTGAACCCGTGAACAGATATGCGTGGTTGATGCGCTCTGATTTCAGAGCGTTTCTGAGCGTTTCGGTGACCTGAGGCTGACCCGCAACGTCGCCGAAGTGCTGAGGTCTCCACTTTCTGTAAAGTACCTGATACAAAATTCTCACCCCTTAAAGAAAAATGCAAACCGCCTCATTTGAATAAGTGAACGACAGACTGACTGCATCGCATCGGAAGTAATGCTTAATGCTGCTCGGTTCCCCGCCTGACATGGTTCGCAGACCCCAATCGTGCAGGGCCTGCCGCTCGCTTATTCAAACGATTTCCAACGGTTTGCAACGTACTATATATTCTACCACAAAACCCAAATAAAATCAACTGTTTCATAAAAGATTTTAGCCGATAAAGCAAACGGGCGGAAAAACCGCCCGTATTACTTATTTGAATGCATTTTCAAAAGCCTTTTTTACCTCGTCGCGTTTGTCGCACATAATCAGCGCGGCGGTTGCGTCATTTGTGAGGACAATCGCTTTCTCAGCCTTGTCTACGTTCTCGGGAGCGTAGTTTCTGTAGAGCTGAATGCGGTTTTTTATGTGGTCGTTGAGGCTTTCCTCAAGCGCCTTTATATCGCCCTTATCCTTGACTGTGACAGCCGCGATTTCATAGGGCGAGCCGTCGGATGAATAGCAAAGGAAGAAGCTCTCTATCTTCGAGTAGTCCATATCGGACATTGACGCGAAGAGCGTGTCTGGATTTTCGTCCTCATTTGTGACGGTTTTCATATCGGGAAGAGTATTGTCCGCCTTTATCATATTTTCTTTTAAAGAATTAATATCAACACTTTTGCCTGAGCAGGCGCCGAGCGTGAGTATTACTGCGATAAGAGAAATAATTGCCGTTATTCTTTTCATAGCCGCTCCTTACCGAATAATCTCTGTGGTTGCCGCTTCGCCGATTTGAGGCTCCATAGCGGGTTCGAGACTTCCGAAAACCTTATTAATCTTCTTGCGGATTTTCTCCTGAATCTCCTCGGTAACCTGTGAGTCGTCCTCTTCTGAGCTCGGATATACAATCGACGCGTAGGCGATGTAGTCCTTGCCGTTGAGAATCGTGTTGTAGGAGAAATAGTAGTTCTCATATTGGTCGGTACCGAAAACAGTTTCGGAGATTTGGTCGAGCATAACGCGCATTTCCGCTTTTTCAAGCGAAGATGAATCTGTCATCTTGTATGAGAAGAACGGGCGTTTATCCTTGATTGCGTCCTTGAGCTTCTGTGGAATGGCGAAGGGGTCGTCAATAGACTCTGCCTGCATCACCGCGTAACAATACTCATAGCTGTTTGCCGCGGGATATAATGATTCATCCCACGTGTAATCGTCCGACCGCATATTGTCCGTGAGATTGAAATGCGAGAATTTTGAGTTAGGCGTGTCGTAGTAGAGGTCGACGTGGTACCAGCCTGAGCCTATTTTTACCAAATCCCAGCTGTGACCCAAATCCACATCGTGAACTACCTTGCAGTCTAAATCGAGCATCTGCATAAAGAGTCTGAATGTGGTAGCGAAGCCAACGCAGACTGCCTTTTTGCCGCTGAGAACGCCCAAAGGAGTGTATGTGTCGGAGTCAGGATCCTGAACAACAACAAGCATATCGTCGTCGTGATGGATGTTCTTCTGAATCCACTCGTATACCGCGAGCTCCTTTTCGTAGTCAGTCATATCCTTTTTGATAATGTCTTTGAGAACGTCAGATGCCGCCTTGTATGCCTTCTTGTCTGTGTCGCTGAGGGATGAGTCATCACCTTTTTTATACGCGTCGGAGATTTGCTCGGTGGATTTAACCTCGTAACGGTTGGCAATCAAAACCCCGTTTTCCTTGGCGGTGTCACTATGCTCGGCATTAGCCTCAAGGAACGAAACCTTGTTGAGAGTGATGAAGCCGATTCCGAGCGAGACACACATAACCGCTGTAAGAATCACGGCAAATGCGGCTGCAAATATTTTTGTAGATTTTTTCATAATGGTCTCCCAATAAACAAAATGACCGACTCAAACAGAGCCGGTCATAAGCATAGATTAGTTGTTGATGAGTTTGTCCTCATCAGACCAGCTGTAAAGCTTTCTGATTTCCTTACCGATAACCTCGGCGGGATGCTCAGCAGCGAGCTTTCTCATAGCCTTGAAGTGAACCTGACCGCCTGCCTCGCTCATGTCGAGGAGGAAGTCCTTAGCAAATGTACCGTCCTGGATATCCTTGAGAACCTGCTTCATAGCCTTCTTGGATTCCTCTGTGATGATCTTGGGACCTGTGATGTAGTCGCCGTACTCAGCAGTGTTGGAAATAGAATATCTCATACCTGCGAAGCCTGACTGATAGATAAGGTCAACGATGAGCTTCATCTCATGGATACACTCGAAGTAAGCGTTTCTGGGATCGTAGCCTGCGTCAACGAGTGTCTCGAAGCCAGCCTGCATAAGAGCGCAAACACCGCCGCAAAGAACAGCCTGCTCACCGAAGAGGTCAGTCTCTGTCTCTGTACGGAAAGTAGTCTCGAGGATACCTGCTCTTGCGCCGCCGATACCTGCGCCGTAAGCGAGAGCCTTCTCGAGAGCCTTACCTGTAGCGTCCTGATAAACAGCTACGAGGCAGGGTGTACCCTTGCCAACCTGATACTCGCTGCGTACTGTGTGACCGGGAGCCTTGGGCGCGATCATTGTAACGTCAACGTCAGCGGGGGGAACGATCTGACCGAAGTGAATGTTGAAGCCGTGAGCGAACATAAGCATATTGCCTGCTTCAAGGTTGGGAGCGATGTCGTTCTTATAAAGAGCGGCCTGCTTCTCATCGTTGATAAGGATCATAATTACGTCAGCCTTCTTAGCAGCCTCAGCAGCTGTGAAGACCTCAAAGCCCTGCTCCTCGGCTCTCTTCCAGCTTCTTGAGCCTTCGTAAAGACCGATGATAACGTTCATTCCGCTCTCCTTAAGGTTAAGAGCGTGAGCGTGACCCTGGCTGCCGTATCCGATGATAGCGATTGTCTTGCCCTCTAAGAGAGAAAGATTGCAGTCAGCCTGATAAAAAATTCTTGCGTTTGACATTTTGATTTCCTCCTTGGATTAATCAATATAATTAAACATTAATAAGTAATGTTATGGATGAATTAATAAATTAAACTATTTCAGCCTTGCCTTTTTCAATCGCGACGGTTCCCGTTCTTACGATTTCACGGATACCGTACGGTCTCAGAAGGTCGATAAGCGTCGCAGCCTTTTCGACTGTCTCGCAGTATTCAAGTGTGATTGTCGTGGCGGCTACATCTACCACCTTTGCCTGCATTAGCTCAGCGATTTTGATAACCTCAAAGCGTTTCGCGGCGGGGCAGTGGACCTTGATTAAGCTCAGCTCGCGGCTGATGAACTCGCCCTCGATAAGCCTTTTTACCTTGATAACAGGGATAAGCTTGTTGAGCTGTTTTTCGAGCTGCTCCTCAACATATTCGTCACCGTTGGCGACGATTGTGATTCTTGAAACGGTCGGGTCGCCTGTGATTCCCACGGCGAGAGAGTCAATGTTGAAGCCTCTGCGTGAGAAAAGTCCCGAAATCTTCGAGAGAACGCCCGCTTGGTTTTCAACCAGAATTGATAACGTATATTTCATAGCGGGTCACCTCACAAAATCGACGGCGTGTCGGGATGGACACGGCAGACAAGCACGAAAGGCTGGTCGTTTTCGACGATTTTTCCTATGTATTTCTCTGCGTCCTCGTTTGAGCTAACCTCGACGGAGTCGATACCGTAAGCCTTTGCGAGAGCTACAATATCGGGTTCCTCATTGAGGATAGTCGCAGAGTGGCGCTTGTCATAGTGCATATCCTGAAGCTCTCTTACCATACCGAGGCGGTAGTTTCGCATTACGATAATCTTGATGTTAAGACCGTACTGCTTGATGGTGGAGAGCTCGTTCAGGCTCATCTGGAAGCTTCCGTCACCGCAAACAACGACGACGTCGCGCTTTTTGAGACCGAGCTTTGCGCCGATGGCCGCGGGGATTGAATATCCCATTGTGCCCATTCCGCCTGTCGTGAAGAACCTGCCCTCACGGATTCGGAAGTTGTTCGCGCACCATATCTGGTTCTGACCTACATCAGCGCAGAGGATAGCCTTTGCCTTGAGCATTGAGCTCAGCTTGCCGATGAGCGTTCTCGGCTCAACAAAGCCGTCAAAGGTCGAAATCTTGCTCTGATAGTGAGCTTTCAGATCCTTGACCTGAACGTCCCAGTCCTCGGGGATTTTGTAATCTCCGATTTCCTCAGTCAGCTTTTTGAGAACGTTGTTCATATCGCCGACAATCGGGATATCAACCTTTACGTTCTTGCCGATTTCGGCAGGGTCAATGTCTATGTGAATTATCTTTGTGCGTTCGCTCATCTGGTCGGGAGCCGCAATAGCTCTGTCGCCCAGTCTTGCGCCGCAAACAATTGCAAGGTCTGTGGTGTGAAGTGCCTTGTTAGCGCAGCGTCTGCCGTGAGAGCCTAACATTCCGAGATAGAGGGGATGGTCGCTGGGCATTACGCCGATACCCATCATAGTGGAAAGCACGGGAATCTGAGTGTTCTCCGCGAACTTCTGCAGCTTCAGCTTCGCTCCCGAGCTCAGAACTCCGCCGCCCGAAACGATAATCGGACGCTTCGCCTTCTGAATAAGCTCAACAGCTCGCTTCACCTGAATCTGATGTCCCTTGGTGTTGGGCTTGTAGCCCTTGATGTTGACATCCTCGGGGTAAACAAATTCCTCGATTTCATTCTGCTGTATATCTATCGGAATATCAATAAGCACGGGACCCGGGCGGCCTGTCGAAGCAATGTGAAAGGCTTCCTTGAAAACTCTGGGTAAATCCTCGGTTTTGGAAACAAGGTAGCTGTGCTTCGTAAAGGGCTCGCAGGCGCCTGTGATATCAGCTTCCTGGAAAACGTCACGACCGAGCAGGTCGGAACGAACCTGACCTGTAATCGCGATAAGAGGAATCGAGTCCATATACGCGGTAGCTATACCTGTGATAAGGTTTGTAGCTCCGGGACCCGAGGTTGCGATACATACGCCGGGACGCATCTTTGCTCTGGCGTAGCCGCTCGCGGCGTGCGCGGCGTTCTGCTCCTGACGAACTAAGATGTGCTGTATGTCAGAATCGTATAATGAATCGTAAAAAGGACAAATGGCAGCACCGGGGTAGCCAAAGACAGTGTCTACGCCCTCAGCCTGGAGGCACTTTACCATTATATCCGCGCCGTTAATCATCAGCAATTCTCCTTATTTTCATACTTAAAATTCATTATAATACAATAAATAGTAAAAGTAAAGCATTTTTTTCGATTTAGCGCTTTAGTGCGACAAAAAATAAGACGGAAGAAAACTTCCGCCTTTTTTCATTTATTTTGTGAGAAGTCGTACCGAGTTTAGTACACAGAGCATACATACGCCCGTGTCGGCGAGAACCCCGAGCCATATCGGAGCGAAGCCTAGCGCAGCCAGAATAATAACAGCCGCCTTAACGGTCAGTGAGAACGCTATATTTGCCTTTGCCGTCATAACGGTTGATTTAGCAATTCTGAACGCGTGGGTGAGAGGCTTCAGGTTTCCTGAGCTCAGCACAGCGTCAGCCGAGGCAATCGCTGCGTCGCTTCCCAAGCCCATTGCGAAGCCGCAGTCAACAGCCGCAAGCACAGGCGCGTCGTTTATTCCGTCGCCGACAAAGCAGACGCCCGAGCTGTTTTCCTTGAGCTCCTGAGCAATGCTCAGCTTGTCGGAGGGGAGAAGCGAGGGATAAACCTCGTCAAGTTTGAGCGGCTTTGCCGTCTGCTTCGCGTGCTTTTCGTTGTCGCCTGTCAAGAGCACTTCGCGCTTGACTCCGAGCTTTCTCAGACCTTCGAGAACATCAGCCGCCTCGTCGCGCGTTTTGTCTGAAAGTATCAGCTCGCCGATTTTCTTTCCCTCAATCGAGAGATAAACACCTGAGCTTTTGCCGTTGGGAGTTCTGCCGCTCGTGCAGCTGACGCGTTTTCCTTTAAATAACGCGGTCACACCCTCGCCTGAGCGCTCGCTGTAATCGGTCATCGGAAGGAGATTTCCGTCATATGCGCTCACAATAGCCTTTGCAATCGGGTGAGTTGAATGACGTTCAACCGAAGCGGCTACAGCGAGGATTGCGTCGGAAGTATAATTCTTGAAAGGAATTATTTTATCGAGCTTCAGCTTACCCTCTGTGAGAGTTCCCGTTTTATCAAACGCGATTGTGTCAGCCTTTGCAAGCACCTCAAGGTACTTGCCGCCTTTGATGAGAGCGCCGTATTTTGAAGCAACGCCGATACCCGAGAAGTAGGCGAGAGGAACGCTGATGACGATAGCGCAGGGGCACGATGCTACAAGGCATACGAGACCTCTGTAAATCCATACCGAGAGATTTCCGAGGAAAATCGGCGGAACAAAGGCAATCAGCACGGCGAGAACCATAACAATCGGGGTATAGATTCTCGCAAAGCGCGAAATCATTTTTTCGCTTCTGCTCTTTACCGCCGAGGCTTCCTCGACAAGCTTAATAATTCTTGAAGCGGTCGAGTCGCCGTAGCTCTTTGTAACCTTAGCTTTAATCAGACTATCACCGTTTATCATACCGCTCAGAAGCTCGCCGCCGACTGTTTTTTCCACAGGCATACATTCGCCTGTAATCGCCGAAGCATCGAGAGCAGATGAGCCCTCGGTAATAACGCAGTCCAGCGGAACGCGCTCGTGCGGTTTGATGATGATTTCCGTGTCAACAGCCACGTCCTCTGCTCTTACAGCAGTTTCCTTGTTATTAATTATCACATTCGCCTTATCGGGCTGAATGTCCGCGAGTTTCATTATTCTGTCGCGAGATTTGTCGACTGCAAAATCCTCGAGCAGTTCGCCGATACCGAAAAGCACGGTAACAAGCGCGCCCTCGACAAATTCACCGAGACAGAACGCCGCAATTACGGCTACCGACATAAGCGTAGTTTCGTCAATTTAATTTTGCGGTTGATAACGGAGCGGACGCCCTCAAGGAAAACCTCATATCCCGACAACACAATTGCGAATGCCGCGATAATCGAAGTGATAATCGGAGCTGCGCCCAGAAGCTCGGTTACAAAGGCAATGACTGTCAAAGCTATGGAAACACCAAGCAAGTATTTTTCTAAATTAGAATTATTCTCTTCGTGATGTTCATGGTTGTGTTCGTGGTTGTGTTCGTGTTCATGTGTATGTTCATGATGTTCATCATGACAATGCTTGCAAGCCATACCTATTCCTCCTTTATTCCAGAACGTGGTCAAGTCCCATTTCAATAATCTTCTTTACATGGTCGTCGTCAAGCGAGTAGTAAACCTGCTTTCCGTCACGACGGAGCTTGACGAGCTTGTTTGTCCTCAGAACCCTGAGCTGGTGCGAAATCGTGCTCTGCTCCATACCGAGCGCCTCGGCGATTTCGCCGACAGACCTTTCGTCGTCAAACAGCGTGTACATTATGCGAAGCCTTGTCGAGTCGCCGAAAACTTTGAACAAGTCGGCAAGCTCAAACAGGATTTCCAAATCGGGTATTTGATTCTTCATACGAATACTCCTTTGAATATGTGAATATATGAATAACTGTTCATATGTTATAATTATAATACCATATGTATATGTCAAAGTCAACAGCGAAAGAAAAATAATTTAAAAATTTTGATTTAGTCAGAAAAAGCGAGAATTAAAGAGGATAGATGAGAATTACCCCATATTTTGACCTTTATTTGACTTTTATTGACTTTGACTTTATCTGACTTTCGTTCTATAATCTAACCATAAAAGGTCAAGGAAAGTCAAACCGAGACCACAGGAGATGATTAAAAAATGCGTATGAGTGACTTAGTGGCGCGCCATATCCTCTCAATGCTTGAGGAGAGCGACGGCAACGCCGAAATTAAGCGCAACGAGCTCGCGGGCGAGCTTGGGTGCGTACCGAGCCAGATTAACTATGTAATTACTTCGCGGTTTACGCCCGAGCAGGGCTACATCGTCGAGAGCCGCAGAGGCGGCGGGGGATACATCCGTATAACCCGCGTAAAGATGGATAAAAGCACCGCGATTATGCATATAGTTAATTCGATAGGCAAAACTCTCGATAAGGCTACCGCCGAGATTATGATTAAGAATATGTATAATCAAAGTGTCATAGACCTTACCACCGCCCGACTTCTCGCCGCTGCGATGTCCGAAAGGGTTTTCCTCGAGGTACCCCAGGATTTCAGGGATATCCTCAGAGCGAGAATTTTCAAAAATATGCTTTTAACACTTTCAGAGTAGGAGTGATATTATGAAATGTCAGAAATGCAAAAACAATGAAGCAACAACCCATGTAAAGCGCGTTATTAACGGCGTTACAGAGGAATACGAGCTCTGCCGTGACTGCGCCGAGGCTATGGGAGTGGGCAACATCTTCCGTGATTTCTCAAACGATTTCGGAAGCACAATGCTCGGCGGATTCAACTCTCTGTTCAAGAGTCTGTTTGAAAACGCTCTTCCCGCCAGAACTCAGGCTACGCGCTGTGAGACCTGCGGTTCAAGCTATAACGATATTATGCGCACGGGAATGATGGGCTGCGCCGACTGTTACTCGCTTTTCAGAGACGAGATTATGCCGACTGTCAGACGAGTTCACGGCAACACGGTTCACTGCGGAAAGAACAGCCCGACCTACAAGGTCGAAATCCGTGAGAGAGCCGAGCGTGAAAATGAAGAGAAGCCCGGGGGAAAGCAGCTTTCCGAGCTCGATTCTCTCAAGGCTCAGCTCGACGAAGCGGTCAAAAACCAGGAGTTCGAAAAAGCCGCAGAGCTTCGCGACAGGATAAAGGCTATGGAGGCACAGGATGAGTAATATAGTAATGGAAACGAGGATACGCCTCGCGAGAAACCTCAAAAAATACCCCTTCCCGATAAGACTTAACACAGCGAAAAAGGAAGAGGTTGCGAATAAGATTATCGACGCAGTGAAGCACTCAAACTCTCCCTTAGCGGACGAATTGGACGTAATCTGGATTCGTGATTTATCCGAAGCCGAGCGTATAGCTCTTGTGGAGCGTCACCTCGCAAGTCCTGAGTTTATTTCGGAGAGCAACGGCAGAGCACTGATTCTCTCGAAGGACAGGACAATGTCGATTATGCTCAACGAGGAAGACCACATCAGACTCCAGATTCTCGAAAAGGGCTTTGAGCTTCAAAAAGCTTACGATATCGCTGATAAGCTCGACACTCTGCTCGACGAAAACCTCGAGTTTGCATTTGACGAAAGCCTCGGCTATCTTACGCAGTGTCCGACGAATCTCGGTACGGGAATGAGGGCAAGCGTTATGCTTCATCTTCCCGCACTCAAGGCGAGCAAGGCGGTTTCGAGAATTGCCGGAAATCTGCAAAAGCTCGGACTGACAATCCGCGGAGCCTTCGGCGAGGGCACGGAGCCCAAGGGTGCCGTGTACCAGCTTTCGAATCAAGTTACGCTCGGTATTAGCGAAAAAGCTGCGATTGAGAATCTCAAAAACATCGCAGAGCAGCTCGTAAGCCAGGAGCTTGCGGCTCAGAAGCGAATGACAGAGAGCGCTCAGACTCAGGACAAAATCCTGCGCAGTCTCGGAGTGCTCAGATACGCAAAGCTTATCAGCTGCGACGAGGCTATGGAGCTTCTATCCAACGTCCGTTTCGGCATAAGCTCGGGTATCATTACGGATATCACCACAGACAGCATCGACAGTATGCTTGAAAAAATACAGCCCGCCGTTATTATGGTGGAAAACGGAGATATTTCTCCCGAAGAAAGAGACGTTATCAGGGCGAAAATGGTTAATAGATTATAATCAGCCGTTGCGCCTGAGATGATGTATGATTGGAGGTAATTTTATGTATGAATTCAAAGGATTTACAAGCAAGGCTAACAACGCCTTAAACCTCGCTATGCAGTCAGCAGGCGCGATGGGACACACCTACATCGGCACCGAGCATATTCTGCTCGGACTGGCAAAGGAAGGCAGCGGAGTTGCCGCTACGGCGCTCAGAAACGCAGGTCTCAAGACCGACGAGCTCGAAAAGAGAATCAAGGAAGCCTCGGGTTACTCGAGACCCCGCACTCTCACTCCCTCGGATTTCACCCCCAGAGCAAAGAGAGTTATGCAGAACGCGGTTATTATCGCGTCGCGTTCGGGAAGCTCCTACGTCGGCACCGAGCACCTTCTCCTCAGTATTATTCAGGAGGACGACAGCTACGCCTACAACTTCCTGAGCGAGCTTAACGTCAATATGAACACCGTTATGGACAGCGCCGAGGAAATTGTCGGCGAGAGCGACGGTTCCGACAGAGGTTCGGGCGAGAACACGGCTCTCGAAAAGTTCGGCAGAGACCTCACCAAGGCTGCCAAGAACGGCGAAATCGACCCCGTAATCGGTCGAGAAAAGGAAATCGAGAGGGTTATTCAGATTCTTTCACGCCGTACCAAGAACAACCCTGTTCTCATCGGCGAGCCCGGCGTCGGAAAAACAGCCGTAGCCGAGGGCTTAGCGCTCAAGATTGTCGAGGGACAGGTTCCCGAAATCCTCAAGGACAAGAGAATTGTTACCCTTGACCTCACGGGTATGATTGCAGGCTCCAAGTATCGCGGAGATTTTGAAGAGCGTATCAAGAACGCCATCGACGAGGTCAAGAAGAGCAAGGATATCATCCTCTTTATCGACGAGCTCCACACAATTGTCGGAGCGGGCTCGTCAGAGGGTTCAACCGACGCGGCTAATATCCTTAAGCCGTCTCTTGCGAGAGGCGACTTCCAGGTAATCGGGGCTACCACAGTTTCCGAATACAGAAAGTACATCGAAAAGGATGCCGCGCTCGAAAGACGTTTCCAGCCTGTTAACGTCGGCGAGCCCTCAAAGGAAGAGACAGAGCAGATACTTTTCGGACTTCGTGACCGTTATGAAGCACATCACAAGGTCAAGATTTCCGACGAAGCTATAAAGGCAGCGGTCAGCCTTTCGTCAAGATACATCGCCGACAGGTTTTTGCCCGACAAGGCGATTGACCTCATCGACGAGAGCGCGTCAAAGGTCAGACTCAAGAGTATGACAACTCCGCCCAACTTAAAGCAGCTTGAGGACAAAATCAAGAGCCTCGACGCAGAGAAGCAGAGCGCCGTCAACGAGCAGGAGTTCGAACGTGCGGCAAAGCTTCGCGACGAGCAGAAATCGCTTCAGGAGCTGCTTGACGCCGAGAACAAGAAGTGGAACGACGCCAAATCCTCCGCAACAGGCGAGGTTACAGCTGAGGATATCGCAGAGGTTGTATCGGACAGCACAGGTATCCCTGTAGTTCAGCTCACTGAGGAGGAGAGTGACAGGCTTCTCAGAATGGAGAGCATTCTCCACGACAGAGTTGTCGGTCAGGACGAAGCCGTCAAGGCGGTCGCAAAGGCTATCCGCCGCGGCAGAGTAGGTCTCAAAGACCCCAAGCGTCCCGTAGGCTCGTTTATCTTCCTCGGCCCCACAGGTGTAGGTAAGACCGAGCTTTGCAAGGCGCTTGCTCAGGCGATGTTCGGCGACGAGAACGCTATGATTCGCCTTGATATGTCCGAGTTTATGGAGAAGCACACAGTCTCCAAGCTCATCGGTTCGCCTCCCGGATATGTAGGTTATGACGAGGGCTCGGCGTTTACCGAAAAGGTAAGGCGCAGACCTTACTCGGTAATCCTCTTTGATGAGATTGAAAAGGCGCATCCCGACGTATTCAACGCGCTGCTCCAGATTCTCGACGACGGTCGTCTGACCGACAGTCAGGGCAGGACGGTTGACTTCAAGAACACCGTCATCATTATGACCTCGAACGTCGGCGCAAGACTTCTCACCGAAAAGCAGAACGCTCTCGGCTTCACAGGAAACGCCGAAAAGGCTGACGAAAACGTCAAGGAGCTTGTTTTAGGTGAGCTCAAGAACACCTTCCGTCCCGAGTTTTTGAACCGTGTCGACGACATCATTGTTTTCAACAAGCTAACAACCGACGAGATTAAGGAGATTGCGGTCAAAATGCTCGAGGGTCTCAAGGAGAGACTCAAGGGAATCGAGATTGACGTCGAATTCACCGACGCGGCGATTACCGCAATTGCTGACGAGGGCTTTGACGAAAGCTACGGAGCGCGTCCGCTGCGCAGAGCGATTACCTCTAAGATTGAGGACGAGCTCTCCGAAAAAATCCTCGACGGTTCGGTCAAGAAGGGCGATAAGGTCACCTGCGATTTTGTCGAGAACAAGTTTGTTTTCAACTAAACCAAAAGGTCGGGAACTCGGTTCCCGACCTTCGTTAATATTTGTGCGTAAAAAAAGGAGCCTGAAGGCTAATATTATTGAGTAAAAAAACAAGGCACTCACAAAAAGTGGGTGTCTTATTTTTTGCCCTGAGAATGATTTTAAAAGGCATGCGATTTGTTGGGGGCAGTGTAACATAGAAATATCAGTTAGTCAACTTCTGTGTTGAAATATACAAGATACTATTTGTGCGGTGAGGCATGCGCCGCGGAGAAAACTTTTCACGCGTTCGGTGTACTTCTCCTTTGTATGTGCATTCTGGAGAAATCAGTCGCGCGACGAAACCATTATTAAGGTAAATCGCACACTTATTTCAGAGGACGGAAAGCAAATGGGCAGCTACGGAACAGGCGAAGTGGATTGCACCGATTATTGGCTTGTCAAGGTGATTGACGGAGAACCGAAAATCATTTGTCAGTATGAGAATTTTGCTGATACTGTTTCGGAGTTGGGCGTGTACAAGGAGTTTGAAAATCATGAAGAAAACGGCTTGGTCAATTAGCTGGTTAGCGTTGCTTCTACTGAGTAGTATTCTCACAGCCTGCGGCGGTCAACACAATACCTGTCAGGTACATGCTGTTAACCTGATTTCCGGTCAGCGGCTAATACTGGATTTGGAAGCACATAACTATGCCGATACAGGACACTTCTCCAACTTTACTTTACCATTAGATTTTAACGAAATGACCTTTGAATTGCGGTCGCGCAAGGAGATACGATCCGCCACTCAAATTGGCGACTATCTGCAATTAGACACCGACAGTGGTGAGTTCTATTTGAAATATAACGGTGTATCGGATAACGAATTTCGCTATTCTCTTTTTGCAGAGGTCGGGCTGGCAGATGATTTTGGAGAAAACATCTATATACCGTTTCATATGTTGATATGGTTTGAGAATTGCGATTATCCGGCAACAGCAACGCCGTTTAACGGTCAGGTTTATTTTAGCAAACAATTCAGCCTTGTTGACGTTCATGATTATTACGAGAGCAAAGGCATTTACACCGTAGAGCAGGTAAATGATAATACGCTTTTTGTTGATAGCAAGGACGGTTATTCATTCAGCGTGCAACTGACTGATTACAATGATTATGTTTTATTTTCCCTAATATGG
>ONAL01000036.1 GCA_900315785.1 uncultured Eubacteriales bacterium | reverse complement strand
AAGGAAGCTTCAAACACATCAGTTACAGAAAGTATGTGTATTGAAAATCGTAACAAATACCTCGCGGACGGTATACACCCAAACGAGGAAGGTCACGAATTGTTGTCACACATCTACGAAAACTGGCTCTTGTCAATGTAAAACAACCGCTCAGACGAGCGGTTGTTTTTCTTGCTATTAATGCTTGTGTATGATAAAATATTTACGGTGATTATATGAAAAATTTTTCCGTTAAGGGTATAGCCGCGCTGCTGATTATCGCGCTCTGCTTCGGCTTTGCTTCGTGTGAAGAGCGAAAGCCCGAAACTACGGCTGACGACAGCGCGTCAATCCTTTCGCGAGTTCCGAAATACACAGGCAAGGCGTCGGTCGAAATCGACGACAACTACCCCGATTTCAGCGGCAGCGACAAAAACAGCCGCAAGGCGTTTGAGAAATATTCGCGGCTCGACAAGCTCGGTCGCTGCGGAGTGGCTTACGCCAACGTCTGTACGGACACAATGCCGACCAAGAAACGCGAGTCGATATCCTCGGTGAAGCCGTCGGGCTGGAACCAGAAGTATTATGCAATTCTCGAGGACGGCTACCTGTATAACCGCTGTCACCTTATCGGCTATCAGCTGACCGCCGAGAACTCAAACAAGCGCAATCTGATTACGGGCACAAGGTATTTGAACGTGGACGGTATGCTTCCGTACGAGGAGAAGGTCGCGAGATATGTCGCCGCGACCGAGAACCATGTGCTCTATCGCGTAACACCTGTTTTTGACGGCGACAACCTCGTCGCGAGCGGTGTGGAAATGGAAGCGTGGTCTGTCGAGGATAACGGCGACGGCATTTGCTTCGACGTTTTCTGTTACAATGTTCAGCCCAGAATCGCGATAAACTACGCTGACGGCAGCTCAAGGCGCGATTCGGGAACAAAGTCGTCGAGCTCCAAGGTCAGCTCCAAAACCAGCGCAAAAACCTATACTTATATTCTGAATAATAACACGAAAAAGTTCCACCGCACAGACTGTGCGCTTGCAAAAAACATCAGTGCCAAGAACAAGGAAACCTATCGCGGCAAGCGCTCTGATTTGATAAAGCGCGGTTATTCGCCGTGCAGGGATTGCAAGCCTTAATTGTCGCGCGTTTCCGCAAGAACCTTTTTTGCGGACTGAATGATTTTATCAAGCTTTTCGTCCGAATCAAATAAACTTACATAGCCCTGTATCGCCCTTGCCTTCGCGTAAAGCGCTCTCGCTTTGCGGTTGACAAAGATACGGGCTTTTTTCTTGCCGTTTTTGGCTTCCTGAACGGTGTTAGCGCCCGCCGAGTTGCCGTCAAGCGCCAGCACCACCGAGGGTCTGCGCTTGAAGATTTCATATGCGAAGCTCTTGTAAAGACCCATTCTTGTCGGCTCGATAGATACGCGCACGCCGACGCCGCTCTGTCTGATTCTGCCGACCTCCGAGGGAGTGATTTCTGTCGGCACAATCGCGAAAATCTCGAACCTTCCGCCCGCAATTCTCATCAGCTCGCGCTCATAGCCCGACAGCCTGTTGCCAATTACGAAAAAATAGTCGTCGGGACTGAGGCTTTCGCAGAGCTTTTGAAGAAGTCCGACAAGCTCGGGCTTGACTTTGGTGTAGCGGCGGCTGCTGTTGAAGCTTCCGCCCAGAAGGATAATCGGCGCCTTGTCGGTCGGGAGCTCTCGGATTTGGTCGCTGAGGCTCTCGGCGCTGCTCTGCTTTCTCGATGAAAATTTGATTTGTCTGTCAGCCTTTGCGCTTTTCAGCAGCTCGGACAGGTATTCCTCGGGAGCCTTGCCCTCGGATTCCTTCCCGAAAACCTCGCTCTTGTGCTCAAAGTCGCACATACTCTGCTCTATAACGCCGCTCTCTGCCTTTTTCATTGCGAGCATATCGTCGTAGCTGAGGTCGAGCAGACGCTCCATAGCGAGCTGTTCGTCGATGGAATCGGTGCCGTAAATCGCTCCGCCGTCGGTGCCCTGTACGCACCAGACTCCGCCCCTCAGATACTGTGTGAGAGGATGTCGGGACATTGAGCTGAGGTTGTTGAGACGCACGTTAGAGGTGAGCTGAAACTCCAGCACGACCTTGCTTTCTCTGAGCTGCTCGATAAGTCGTTTGCCCTTGGGTGAGCTGAGGTTAGCGGTATACAGACCGTGACCGATTCTAAGCCTCGGCATTTTCTGGTTCGGCGCAAGCGATTCCTTAACGCACGCGAGACTGTTCTGGACGTTGTCGCGCAGACTGTCGTTTTCGCCCGCGTGAATTCTGATGACAAAGCCCTCACGCTCGGCGGCGATGTCCACCAAGCCCTTGATGATATGGCGCAGCTCGCGGATATCGTTGATTTCCTCGCCGATAATGTCGCTGCCCGCGACATACGGGTCTGCCGAAACGGCCTTGAGAGTTCTGAGCTGTTCGCTCACGTCCTCGCGAACGCCTGCTTTTTCCCTGACAATCGTGAGGGGAATACGGCGAATCGCGGCTAAAAATCTGATTGTAACGCCTGTTTCGCGTCTGATTTGCGGCAAAACGGCGTGAGCCTGAGCGAGCGTGTTTATCGCCGCTTCGGGCTTGACAAGCGAGGTGTCGGAGATTTCGGTGTAAATAACTCCGCGCTTTTTGAGGCTCCTCGCAATCCACAGCAGCTTGTTCTGGAACAGGCTGAGCCCCGAATAAACGGGGTTGTGGCTGTCGGTAATCATCTGACCGACTGCGTCGGCGATGTCATCGTCGGGTATATAACGGTGCGCGTCTAGCGATACTTTGTCCTCAGACGGCGTGCCCTTCGTGAAAACATAACGGTAAAGATAAACCTTCTCTAGGTTCGTAAAGACCGCCTGACCGTCCTTGAGGATAGTCAGAGACGCGCGGATTTTCGGAATGTTGTACTCCGCGTCCGAGAGGTTGCCTAAGATTAGGTCGGCGAAGTTGATGAAGGTGTGGTCGTCGATTTTGCGCGTCAGATATTTTCCGCTCAGCGGCGAATCCTTGAACTGCCGCGCGGCTTCCTTTCGGCGCTTTTCGAGCTTTTCTGCCTGCTCGTCGCTCGTTTTCAGTCCGAGCTTCTTGATGTAGTAGAGCGGATATTTTATCTGATGAAAAATTCCCAGCGCAATCAGCAAGTCCGCGTCAAGATTCGCGTTCATATGCGTGTGCAAATCCGCCTTGAACTTGTATTCTTTGCGGATGTAGGTTTTGACGAGGGTTTTCCAGATGTTGAGGTTGTAGTCCTTGGTCTGGCTCATCAGCGTCTTTGAAATGGCGGGAATGTAAGCCTTGCGCTCGATGATTCCGTCGGGATAGATGTTCGCGACCTTGGTGTCGGCAAGCCTTAACACATAGACCTCGCGGTTGCGCTCATCGATATAGCACGGCACCTCGCCGCGGATTACTTTGAGTCCGTCGTCGCCTGAGCTGAGCTCCAGCGAGCAGAGCGACGCGAGGTTGCGTATCAGATTGCCCTTTGAGTGATTGGGCGTGCGAAGCGTGTAGAACAGACCGTCCTCTCTCATATCGAGCTCAACGATAATGTCCTTTTCCTTGTCGAGATATAGCTTGCCGAAATACGCCATAATTCCACCGCCGTTAAAATTCTTGCACCTATTATAACATCACCGTGCGACAATTTCCACATAGTTTTAAAATTTTTTGGACGTGCTTTACTTGTAACTAAAACGGAAATACGGCTCAAACCCGTAAAGAGTCTGAGCCGCAGGATATATTTATTCAGTTTTATTCGAGCGGTTCGAAGTCGGCAACACCGTGCTTGCAGAGCGGACAGATGAAGTCCTCGGGAAGCTCGTCGCCTTCATAGATGTAGCCGCAGACCTTGCAGACAAAGCCCTTCTTGCCCTCTGCCTGAGGCTTGGGCTTGACGTTGTTCTGGTAGTAGGTGTAGGTCATTGTCTCCTTGTCGGAGGTTACTCTCGCCTCTGTAACGGCGCAGATGAACATTCCGTGAGTGCCGAGGTCGATGTACTGCTCAACCTCAAGCGACATAAACGAGTTGATGTACTTGGGCAGGAATACGAGACCGTTGTCGGAGAAGAGCGGATTGCCTGTAGCGAACTTGTCCACGTCTCTGCCGCTCTGGAATCCGAAGTGCTCGAACACCTTGAACGGAGCCTCAACGCTGAGACAGTTGACGTTCATCTTGCCTGTTCTCTTGATAACCTCGTGCGAGTAGTTCTGCTTGTTGATTGTTACGGCAATGCGGTTCGGTGTGTTTGTGACCTGAGTAACGGTGTTAACGATAAGTCCGTTGTGCTTCTTGCCGTCGTTGCAGGTGACAACATAGAGACCGTAGCCGATGTTGAACAGCGCGGTTAAATCCTGCTTGTTCGCTGTCTCGTCGTGCTGAGCAAGATAATCCATACAGAGCTCGTCAGCGAGCTTGTCGAGCTGTTCCTTGTTCTGCTCGTTCATTGCCGACTTGATTGTAACTGTGTCGAGGTATGTAAGGTTCTTGGAGCCCTCGAGCATCTTCTTCATTGTCTTAGCCGCGAGAGGAGCCCAGGAGCCGTTCTCGATGAGAGCGACCGTCTTGTTCTGGAAGTTGCGCTCGGTAAGGTGGTTGATAAATTCACGCATAAACGGGAAGATTTCCGCATTGTATGTGGTTGTAGCGAGGACAATTCTGCCGTAACGGAACGCGTCCTCTACGCACTCAGCCATATCCTCACGCGCGAGGTCGTTGACCGCAACCTTGGGACAGCCCTTTTCTCTGAGCTTCTCTGCGAGCAGCTCAACAGCAGCCTTTGTGTTGCCGTAAACAGATGTATACGCAATCATAATGCCCTCGGTCTCAACGCCGTAGGATGACCATGTGTTGTAAAGTCCGAGGTAGTAGCCGAGATTCTCGGTGAGAATGGGACCGTGGAGCGGACAGATAATCTGGATATCAAGACCCGCAGCCTTCTTGAGTACAGCCTGAACCTGAGCGCCGTACTTGCCGACGATGCCGAAGTAATAGCGTCTTGCCTCGCAAGCCCAATCCTCGTCAACGTCGAGAGCGCCGAACTTGCCGAAGCCGTCAGCCGAGAAGAGCACCTTGTCAGTGCTGTCGTATGTCATCAGAACCTCGGGCCAGTGAACCATCGGAGCGCCCACAAAGTTGAGGGTGTGAGCTCCGAGCTCAAGCGCGTCGCCTTCCTTGACGACAACTCTTCTGTCCTCAAACTCGGTGCCGAAGAAGTTGTTCATCATCGCGAACGCCTTAGCCGACGAAACAATCGTCGCGGTGGGGTACTTGTTCATAAAGTTTACGATATTTGCCGAATGGTCGGGCTCCATATGCTGAACAACGAGGTAATCGGGAGCCTTGTCGCCGAGCACCTTCTCAATATTTCCGAGCCATTCGGATGTGAAGTTCTTGTCAACCGTATCCATAACGGCAATTTTGCTGTCAACGAAAACATAGGAATTGTACGCCATACCGTTGGGAACGTCGTACTGACCCTCGAACAAGTCGATTTTGTGGTCGTTAACGCCGACGTAACGAATGTCGTTAGTGATTTTCATAGTTAATCCTCCTTGAATCATATACAATAATTCTAACATATTGCACAAAAATACGCAAGGATTTTGGGAAAATATTTACGCTGTTTTTTAGCCGAGGTCATCGAGAGGAATCTCGAGCGTGATGTAATCGTATGAGCTTCGGAGCACAAGTCCCAGCTTCAGCTGCGTCATATAGTAGGTAGGATTGTTCGAGAGGCCCTGTGAGAGCTTGCCGCCGTCGAACTCGCTCGGGCTGTAGCCGCCCGTCAGATAGCTTTCCTTGTTATCAAGAATGTCCTTCTGATGCTCGGAGACCTTGTAGAGCTTCTCTATATCCGCGAGCTTTTCGGTCTTGAGGTCGATTACGATTCCGAATGTGAATCTGGTCGGCGCATTGGGAACGCCCGACGCGGTTCCCGAGAACATCGCCGAGAAATAGTCGTCGTTCTGAAGCATAACGCGGTAGTTGAGCACGAGTGTGACGGAAGGGCTTTTCTCCGTGCCTTTGTCCTCGAGGCTCAAATCGTTAACGCCGTAGTTCTCGGACACAAAGTCCTTGACCGTCTTGTCAATCAAATCGTTTACCTTCTTGTTGTCCTTCATCTGCGGAACGTACACCTCGGCGTCAATTCCTTTGCTTTTCTGGAAAAACCTTTTGCTGGTCGGCGTGTTGTCCTTGGGAGAAGCGGACACAACAGGACCCGTTTTCTTGCCTCCGCATGAGCAGAAGCTGAGCATAAGTAAAGCGGCAATCACCGCGCATAAAATCTTTTTCATAATTCCTCCGTTGTGTTTTTAATGATAAGACAATTCTACCACACACATCGGCATTATTCAAGCGTTCGGCAACGCAAAAATAAAAGGCTCCCGAAGGAGCCTTTTGATTGTTTGTTAAGCCCAGTTGAGGGTGTCGGCATAGACGTTGATATAGTCCTGAGCCGAGCGCTCCCAGCTGTTGTCGCTCATCATTGCGCGCCACATAAGCTGGTGCCAGCCTTCGTTGTCTCTGATACCCCAGAGAGCACGTCTTACAGCGCCCTGGAGGTCGGCTGTGTAGTAGTTAGCGAAGGTGAAGCCGTTGCCGTAGCCGTCAGCGGAATCGAATACAGAGTCCTTAAGACCGCCTGTCTCTCTTACTACGGGGATTGTGCCGTAGCGGAGAGCAATCATCTGGGACAGACCGCAGGGCTCCATCTTGGAGGGCATGAGGAAGATGTCCGCGCCTGAGTAAATCTTACGCGCGAGCTCGGGGATAAAGCCCTGACAGAAGCAAACTCTGCCCGGATATTTCCACTGCATATCGCGGAAGAACTGCTCGTACTCTTCGTCGCCTGAGCCGAGAACAACAAACTGCATGCTTTCTGTGTTGAGGAGCTCCTCAAGTCCCATTCTTACGAGGTCGAGACCCTTGTGCTCAACAAGACGTGTAACCATTGCGACAATCGGAACGTCCCATCTCTGCTCGAGGCAAAGTCTCTCCTGAAGCTTCTGCTTACAGATACCCTTACCGCTCATATCCTCCTTGGTGTAGTTAGCATAGAGCTGATAGTCTGTAGCGGGGTCGTAGCTTGCGAGGTCAAGACCGTTCTTGATACCGCAGAGCTTCCAGTGACGGAAGTTGAGCTCGTTGTAAAGACCGAAGCTGTACCACGGGTCGCGGATTTCGAGAGCGTATGTCGGAGAAACTGTCGTTACTCTTACAGCGGTCTCGATAGCGCCCTTAACCATATTGAGCTTGCCGTCCATTTCGAGAATCTTTGTCTCGCTTGCGGGGATACCTACGCACTCGGTGTTAACCTCCCAGCCGTACATACCCTGATACTGGATGTTATGGATTGTAAAGATGTTCTTGATGTTTGCGTACCACGGATTCTTCGAGTAGAAGAGGTAGTAGTAGGTCGGAACAAGAGCTGTCTGCCAGTCGTTTGTGTGGATGATATCGGGATGGAAGTCGATATAGGGGAGCATCTCGAGGATAGCTCTTGAGAAGAACGCGAATCTCTCGGCGTCGTCGTAGGAACCGTAGAGAGTGCCTCTCTTGAAGTAATACTCGTTATCGAGGAAGTAGTAGGTGCAGTCGTTCCAGCGAGCCCAGAACAGACCGCAGTACTGATGTCTCCATGCAACGGGAACCGTGAAGTTCGCGATAAAGTTCATCTGATTCTTTAAGTCCTGCGGAATTGTGCCGTAGAGAGGCATAACAATTCGGCAGTCCTGACCTTTGCGGCAGAGAGCGTGGGGGAGACTTCCCGCAACATCGGCGAGTCCGCCCGAACCCGCGAACGGGTTAGCTTCTGACGCGCAGTATAATATCTTCATTTTCTTTTCCTCCTTAATCTATAACCGATTTCTTCGCAATGTGAATCGGATAGCTGTCTGTACCTCTGAGCGATTTGCCGTTCTGAATGGCTACGTCCTTGTCGATAATAACGTAGTCAAGCTCGCAGCCTTCGCCGATTTCGGTATCCTGCATGATGATACAGTTCGATACCTTTGCTCCCTCGGCGATGTGAACGCCCTTGGAGATTACGCAGTTTTCAACCTCACCCTCGATGAAGCAGCCCTGCGATACCAGGGAATTCTTAACCGAGGAGTTAAGTCCGTACTTACACGGAGCGTCGTCTCTGACCTTGGTGTAGATGGGACGGTCTTTCTGGAAGAGCTCCTGTCTGAGGTCGTAGTTCATAAGCTCCATATTGAACTTGAAATACTCGTTCATTGAGCTGATAACGCTGACGCTCGACGGACATTCATACGCGAATACCTCGCACTCGTCCACCCATTTCTGGACAAGACGGTCGAAGTTGAGCTCGTTTTCGCTCATAGCCTTTGTGATGAGCGAGAGGAAGAGCTTCTTTTCGATAAGCATCGAGTGGAGATAGAGGTTGCACTCGCCCGAAACGTTCGGCTGAACGAGAACCTTCTCGACCTTGCCGACCTCGTCGTGCTCAATTGTCATCGGCACGAGCTTCTCGGGAACGGGCATACGCTTGTAGAGCAGAGTGATTTCAGCCTTGTTTACCGAATGAAGGTAGAACAGCTCGGTGTAGTCGATGTTGAAAATCACGTTGCTTTCGGAAATGAGCACATAATGCTCCTTTGCGTCCTGGATATATCCTCTGAGCTGATAGAGGGTCTCTACCTTGTTTGCAAAGTTAACGCCTGCGTAAGGGGGAAGGATTGTAACTCCCGAACGCTTCTTGGACAAATCCCAAGCGCTTCCCGAGCCGATGTGGTCCATAAGTGACATAAATCCGCTCTTGGCGATAATTCCGACGTTGTTGATGTTGGAGTTAGCCATATTGGAAAGCACAAAGTCAATCATTCTGTATTTGCCGCCGACGGGAATACTTGCCGTTGTGCGGTGAGCGTTGAGCTCGGTTAAGGTTTCGGCGCTGGAATCGGAGTAGATTACGCCTAATACGTCATTACTTTTCATTACGCTTTACCCTCCATATCTTTATCAATCATAGCCTTAGGAGGAACAACCGCTCCCTCGCCGATTTTGAGGTTGTCGCCGATAACGGTTACGCCCCAGTCGTCGCGGTTCTTAACAGCGCTCGGAGAAGCTCCGACAACCGCGTTCTTGCCGATAACAGCGTTCTCGGCAACGATAGCGAACTCGACTCTGGCTCCGTCCTCGATAACCGCGCCTGGCATAATGATTGAGGAATTGATAACGGCGCCCTTGCCGACCTTAACGCCCGCGAAGAGAATGGAGAACTCGAGGTCGCCGAGTACGTTACAGCCGTCGGCGATGAGTGAATTCTGAATCTTTACGCCGTCGGCGATGTAGTGCGGAGGCATCATCGGGTTGCGCGAATAAACGTCTGTCAAATCAAGCGCAACGTTCGGGTCGAGCAGGTCCATATTTGCTTCCCAGAGGCTGTCGATAGTTCCGACGTCCTTCCAGTAGCCCTCGAACGGATAAGCGAACATTCTCTCGCCCGCGTTGAGCATTGTGGGGAGAACATTCTTGCCGAAGTCGTTCTGAGAATCGGGGTCGTTCGCGTCGTCGATGAGGTACTTTTTAAGCTCCTTCCAGGAGAAGATGTAAATACCCATTGACGCGTTTGTGCTCTTCGGATGAGCGGGCTTCTCGTCGAACTCGTAGATTGAGCCGTCGGGATTTGTGTTGAGAATACCGAATCTTGAGGCCTCTTCCTTGGGCACGTCGATTGCCGCGATTGTGCATGCGGCGTTGTTCTTCTTGTGATACTCGAGCATTTCGTTATAGTCCATCTTGTAGATGTGGTCGCCCGAAAGAATAAGAACATAGTCGGGGTTGTAGCGGTCGATGTAGCTGATGTTCTGGTAAATCGCGTTAGCGGTACCCGAATACCAGTCAGCTCCGCCGATAGCCTCGTAGGGGCTCAGGCAGTTTGCGCCCGAGTGCATACCGTCGAGGTCCCACGGCTGACCGTTACCGATATACTCGTTGAGTATAAGGGGCTGGTACTGAGTGAGGATTCCCACAGCCTCAATACCGGAGTTTACGCAGTTCGACAGCGGGAAGTCAATGATTCTGTACTTGCCGCCAAAGGGAACCGCAGGTTTGGCGAGCTTCTTGGTGAGGACGCCGAGACGTGAGCCCTGTCCGCCGGCAAGCACCATAGCTACGACCTTTTGTTTAGGTATCATAATATTACCTCCATATTCCATTTGTGATTTTATATTAAGTTAATAGGTAACTTATTATTCCTGTTCTTTCTTGCCGAAAACCTTGGGGAGCTTCTTCGGAACCTTTTTGGGAACCTTCTTGGGAGCTTTTTTATCCTTGGCTTCCTTCTTGGGCTTTTCCTTCTTTTCCTTGAGCCTGTAGTAGCATACCGACAGCGGCGGTATTGTGAGCTTGAGGCTCTGCTCGCAGCCGTGAATTGCGATGTCGGTAGTCATAATCTCCTTGCCGTTCGTCACGCCCGAACCGCCGTAACGCGGGTCGTCGGTGTTGAAGGCTTCCTCATAAACGCCGTATTCGGGAACGCCGATGTAGTAGCCCTCGTGCTTGAACGGCTGGAAGTTGCATAGGATGATCAGCTCCTCGCCGTTCTTCGCGATTCTTCTGAACGCGATTATGCTCTTGGTGTAATCGTCGTGGTGAATCCAGTTGAAGCCTTCCCACTTGAAATCCACCTCGTAGAGCGGCTTTGAGTTGATGTAGAAGTTGTTGATGTCCCTGTAGAAGAGGCTGAGCATCTTGTGATTCTGGTCGTTGAGCGAAGCCCAGTCGATTTCACCCTTGAAATCCCACTCGGTTTCCTGACCGATTTCACTGCCCATAAAGATGAGCTTCTTTCCGGGGTGAGCCATCATATACGCGATGAACACCCTCACGGAAGCGAACTTCTGAGCGGGGTCTCCCGGCATTTTGTCGATGAGTGAATGCTTGCCGTAAACAACCTCGTCGTGCGAAATCGGCAGAATAAACTGCTCTGAGAACGCGTAGAAGAAGCTGAACGTCAGGCTGTCGTGGTTAAACGGTCTCCAGAGCGGATCGAGAGACATATAGTGGAGCATATCGTTCATCCATCCCATATTCCACTTGTAGTCAAATCCCAGTCCGTCCTGTTCAATCGGCTTTGATACGTTAGGCCACGAGGTGCTTTCCTCGGCAATCATCATCGCTTCGGGGTGATAGAGGTGAACCGCTGTGTTCATTCTTCTGACAAACTCCACAGCCTCGAGGTTTTCCTTGCCGCCCTCTTCGTTGGGGTCCCATTCGCCTCTGCGGCGGTTGTAGTCGAGATAGAGCATCGACGCGACCGCGTCAACTCTGATTCCGTCAAAGTGATACTGCTCAATCCAGAACAGCGCCGACGATACAAGGAAGGATATTACCTCATACCTTGCGTAGTTGAATATCAGCGTGCCCCATTCCTTGTGCTCGCCGCGTCTTTCGCCCTCATACTCGTAGCAGCAGGTGCCGTCAAACTGAGCCAGTCCGTGACTGTCCTTGGGGAAATGGGCGGGAACCCAGTCGAGGATAACGCCTATGCCGTTCTGATGGCATTTGTCGATAAAGTATCTCAGGTCGTCGGGCTCGCCGTAACGCGAGGTCGGCGCGAAGTAGCCCGTTACCTGATATCCCCAGCTGTCATCGAGCGGATACTCGGTAATCGGCATAAACTCGATGTGAGTGTAGCCTGTTTCCTTGACATAGGGGATGAGCTCGTCGGCAAGCTTGCGGTAGTTGAAGAAGTTGCCGTCCTCATATTTTCTCCACGAGCCCGCGTGGATTTCGTATATATTCATCGGAAGCTCGGTGTGGTGATTTTCCTTGCGGAATTTCATCCACTCGCCGTCGTTCCATTCGTATTTGTCAAGATTATAAACTATAGAGGTATTGTCGGGGCGCGTCTCGGTGTGAAACGCAAAGGGGTCGGACTTGATAACCTTTTCGAACCAAGGGGTTTCGATACAGAATTTATAGCGCGTGAATTCGGAGAGCCCCTCAATAAAGAGCTCCCAGACTCCCTTTTCGTCGAGCTTGTACATATAGTTCGACATATTGTCCCAGTCGTTGAAAGGTCCGACAACGGATACCGAAGCCGCGTTCGGAGCCCATACACGGAACACAACGCCCTCGCGTCCGTCGCGCGTCTCGAGGTGAGCGCCCAGAATCTCCTGAGCCCTTACCGCGTCGCCGTCATAATAAAGTTGCAGGGGTGAGCGTGTGTCGTTTAAGCTGTAATTCATAAGTTTTTCCCCTCATATTTTTAGTCAGTACCCCTTATACTGCTTATACATTATATATAATAGCAAATATTAACAGCAAATTCAAGTGCAATAGCAACTTTTTTGTATCTTTTTTCATAAAAAATCGTCCGTTTTGTATTTTCAATCCTTAAACATAAAAAAGAGGCCCGCTTTCGCGAGCCTCTGTGTTTGAAAAACTATTAGCCTAATTCAGCGAAGTACTTGATTGTACGAACCATCTGGCTTGTGTAGGAGTTCTCGTTATCATACCAAGAAACTACCTGTACCTCATAGAGGCCGTCGCCGATCTCAGCAACCATTGTCTGAGTAGCGTCGAAGAGTGAGCCGTATGTCATACCGATAACGTCGGAAGATACGATCGGATCCTCGTTGTAACCGAAGGAAGCGGAAGCAGCAGCCTTCATAGCAGCGTTGATGCCCTCTACTGTTACGTTGTCGCCCTTAACAACAGCTGTAAGGATAGTTGTGGAGCCTGTGGGAACAGGAACCGGCTCTTGCACGTCTGAGGTCGCCCTTTCTGTGAGGACCGTCAAGGATCATCTGATCGCCTGTGTAAGCGTGGATTGTGCTCATGATACCGCTCTGGATCTCAGCATACTTGTTGAGAGTGTCAGCCATGGGAGCGAGGCAGTTTGTTGTGCAGGAAGCAGCGGAGATGATCTTGTCATCGGGTGTGAGTGTGTCCTCGTTAACGGAGAATACAACTGTGGGGAGGTCCTTGCCCGCGGGAGCAGAGATAACAACCTTCTTAGCGCCTGCGTCGATGTGAGCCTGGCTCTTGTCCTTTGAGCAATAGAAGCCTGTACACTCTAATACAACGTCAACACCGAGCTCGCCCCAGGGAAGCTCTGCAGCGTTGGGCTTAGCATAAATTGTGATTTCCTTACCGTCAACGATAATGGAGTTCTCGCCTGCCTCTACAGTGTGGAGACCCTCGCCGATAGTACCGCAATAGCCCTTCTGAGCTGTGTCGTACTTGAGAAGGTTAGCAAGCATTTTAGGATCTGTAAGATCGTTGATAGCAACAACCTCGTAACCCTCAGCGCCAAACATCTGTCTGAACGCAAGACGGCCGATACGGCCGAAACCGTTAATAGCAACTTTTACTGACATAATTAATACGTCCTCCTTTATTTTTGGTTAGTTTTATTATATTGTATTTTTATGGTAATTGCAAGACTTTTTTATAAATTGACAGGGCTTGTTTATGCATTTTTTCGGGTTTTGGGTCATATATCTGTAGTCTGCCCAAAAAATTCTTGACAATCGAGTGAATTTCAGTTACTATAATATATGTATAATTCCGCGAAAGATTATTCGCGCTATGTACTTTTTAATCAGACTCGCAAGAGCCGTTATTTATAGATATTTTGTATTGAGTAATTCTCTACTATCCCTTTCGGGGTTCAAAATATTGTTACAAAAATTGAATATCTTGCTTAACGGCACCGAGGTTGATTTTGATTTTAGAAATTTTATCAAATTCAAGGAGGTGTCAGAATGCCGCTTGTAATCGCAATTATCGCAATTGCAGCCGCCGCAGTCGTCTCGGGCGCGTTGTTCTTTTTTATCGGAATTTCGTACCGCAAGAGCGTGGCGGAAAAACAAATTGGCAGCGCTGAACAGGAAGCCAACAAGATTGTCTCCGAGGCTATGAAGACAGCCGAAGCACGCAAGAAAGAGGCAATACTTGAGGGCAAGGACGAAATCCACCGCCTGCGCAACGAGAGCGAAAAGGAAATCTCCGACCGCAGACGTGAGGTGCAACGTCAGGAAAGACGTATTCAGCAAAAAGAGGAAAACCTTGACAAGAAGATGAACAATCTCGAAGCCAAGGAGGAGAAGGTTCAGAAGAAGCTTAAGGACGCGGACGCAAAGCTCAGCGAGGTGGAACAGCTCAAAAAGAGCCAGTTCGAAATGCTCGAGAGGATTTCGGGCTACACCGCGGAGCAGGCAAAGGCGTATCTGCTCGAGCAGCTTGACCACGAGCTCAACCACGAGAAATCCGTCAAGATTCTCGCTTACGAGGAGGAGCTCAAGGACGAAAGCGAAAAGCTCGCCCGCAAGATTATCTCCCTCGCTATCCAGAGACTTGCCGCGGATCAGGTATCCGAAGCAACCGTCTCCGTAGTAGCTCTCCCGAACGACGAGATGAAGGGTCGTATCATCGGACGAGAAGGCCGCAACATCCGTGCTATCGAGAACGCAACGGGCGTCGACCTCATCATCGACGATACTCCCGAGGCTATCACGGTTTCCTGCTTTGAGCCCGTAAGGCGTGAGATTGCCCGCGTAGCTCTTGAGAAGCTCATCGCGGACGGACGTATCCACCCTGCGCGCATCGAAGAAATGATTGAAAAGGCTCGCCGTGAGGTTGAGCACAAGATCAAGCAGTCGGGCGAAAGAGCCGTGCTTGATACAGGTCTCAGAGGTATTCACCCTGAGCTCGTTAAGCTTCTCGGTAAGCTTCGTTACCGCACAAGCTACGGTCAGAACGTACTTGACCACTCTCTCGAGGTTGCGTATATCTCGGGTATGATTGCTTCCGAGCTGGGTATCGACCCGACGGTAGCAAAAAGAGCGGGACTTCTTCACGATATCGGTAAGGCTCTCGACCATGAGATGGAAGGCAGCCACATTGAGCTCGGCGTAGAGGTAGCCCGTAAGTATAAGGAAAGCGAAGCCGTTGTACACGCTATTCAGGCTCACCACGGCGACGTTGAGGCTAAGACGGTTGTGGCCTGCATTGTTCAGGCAGCCGACGCGATTTCCGCCGCAAGACCCGGCGCGAGACGCGAAAACCTCGAAAACTACATCAAGAGACTCCAGAAGCTTGAGGAAGTCGCTTCCTCGTTCAAGGGCGTCGAGAGCTCCTACGCTATTCAGGCAGGCCGCGAAATCCGCATTATGGTCAAGCCCGAGGTTGTATCCGACGAGCGTATGGTTCCTCTCGCAAGAGAAATCTGCAAGAAGATTGAAGAGGATCTGGAGTATCCGGGTCAGATCAAGGTCAACATTATCCGCGAAGCAAGAGCGGTTGACTTTGCTAAATAACGAAACTAAAGGATTGTTCCGAACGGAGCAATCCTTTTTATTTTCTTGGAAACTTGTTTGATTTATCAGCGCTCAACAAACACCCGCGGTTGCGTCTTTGCGTTCGTCGGAGAACGATTTATTACTCGGTTTTCAGTAGTCCCAGCTCGGAATGTATTTCTCGTCCGCGGAGCTCAGCTCCTGAGCGAAGCCGTCAAGCTCCAGCTCGAACAGCTTGCTTTTGACCTTATCATACTCGCGCCGAGTGATTTTGCGGTTCAGCTTTTCGTTTTCGAGCGCCTTGTAAACGGGCGTGTACTGTCCCATAAGGCTCACAAGCGCGCCTTTGAAATTCTCCGAAATGTGCTCCAGACATCTGACAGAATTCTTGGTGTGGTTCGGCAAAACAAGGTGACGGACAATCACGCCGCTTCTCATCATTTCGCCGTCAAACACAGGCTCGCCCGTCTGTCTGAGCATTTCTTTTACAGCGTTTGTCGCGGTTTCAACGTAGTTGGGAGCCTTTGAATATCCGACCGCGAGCTCGTCGTCGGCATACTTGAAGTCGGGCAGATAGATGTCCACATAGCCCTCGAGCCTGCTCAGAGTTTCGACATTTTCGTAGCCCGACGAGTTGTAAACAATCGGAATTTTCGGTCGGTAAATCTCGAGAGCCTCAATAATCGCGTCGATGTACGGCGTGGGGGAGACGAGATTTATGTTGTGAACGCCAATCGCTTCGAGCTTTTTGAACTCTTCGGCAAGCTCGCTCACTTTGATTGTCCTTCCGTTGTTATTTGCTGAAATCGCGTAGTTCTGACAGAAAACGCACCTGAGCGTGCAGCCCGAAAAAAACACCGCGCCGCTGCCTTTTTCGCCGCTTATACACGGCTCCTCCCACATATGCGGGGCAACTCTCGCCACCCTCGGGAGCGTTCCCAGACCGCAGAAGCCCTTGCCCTCGGTTTCGTTTCTTTCGGCAGAGCATTTTCGCGGACAGAGATTGCAAATCATACAAAACCCTCTTTACACATTTATTCTCTGCAATTATACACCCTCAAAGCCGTTATGACAAGTCCGCGCCCTTTTGTTATATAATGCTTTAAATATTTGAAGTTTATCAAAATCTATCATCATTATGCACAAAAATAGAGGTTAAATTTCGTTATCCACCTGTTGTAATAATTCTGTAAAAGAATATTGACTATGTCGTAATTTGGTATGATAATAATTACAAATGCTTTCCTTTATGTTAAGCAAATTTAGGAGTTGATTTTATGAAATTGCGTAGAACTATATCGATTATTCTCGCTATAGTACTGCTCAGCACAATGGCGGTTGTAGCTGCTCAGGCAGCCGACACCACCGTTTCCTCAACAGGCGCTTATGTAAACAGAACCCTGTATGAGGGCTCGAGCTATGTATATAGCGGCGACGACCTCGGCGCTACCTATACAAAGGCAGCCACAACCTGGAAGGTATGGTCTCCCGCTGCGACCAAGGTTCAGGTCAAGCTGTACAAGACAGGCTCCGACCGTGAAATGGGCGCAGGTGTAATCGGTACATACGACCTCACAAAGGGTTCTAACTACGTCTGGTCTCTCACCAAGTCGGGCGACTTCAAGAATGTTTACTACACATATCTTGTAACCGCCAAGAACAACCTCGGTCAGGTTGTCACAAACGAGACTCAGGACGTTTACTCCAAGGCTGTCGGCGTCAACGGCAACCGTTCAATGGTAGTTGACCTCGCTTCCACCAACCCCGAAGGCTGGGAGAACGACAAGCACGTCGTTCACAAGACAAAGACCACAGCCAACGTTTGGGAACTCCATATCCGCGACTTCTCCGCAGACCCCGATTCGGGCGTAAGCGATAAGAACCGCGGCACCTACCTCGCGTTCACCGAGGGCGGTACAACATACAAGAACGAGGGCAACTTCGCAACCTGTATGGATTATCTCGTTGAGAACAATATCAACACCGTTCAGCTTATGCCTTTCGCT
>ONAL01000045.1 GCA_900315785.1 uncultured Eubacteriales bacterium | reverse complement strand
GGCAGTGAATTGTGAGTAACCTTGATCCGCGAGATCTTTCAACAGTTCCTGCCTTTTCTTTTTGCTCTGAAACTGTGAGGATTTGGTTTCTATTCCATACCCCAATAACATCCCGTGTATCTGATTCTTTATTTTGACTGTGCTGGAAACCAGTATGCTTCTGGTTTTCAGCATTCTTCTTATTTCTTCACTCGTCTGGTCACACAAATGTGACTGCGGCAGCATATCCTTTGACAGATAAAACGCTAATGTTGCAGCGTCGTTGGCGTCGGTTTTCTTGGTGCTTGTTGTAATAACCTTGAATTTACTTGTATTGACAACTAATACCGAGAAGCCCTCCGCTTCCATTTTATTCTTGAAGTATCTTGCGTTGCCGGTT
This sequence comes from uncultured Eubacteriales bacterium, assembly GCA_900315785.1. GTDB lineage: Bacteria > Bacillota > Clostridia > Oscillospirales > Acutalibacteraceae > Ruminococcoides. Next base: position 8,734 of record ONAL01000045.1, on the reverse strand, counting down.
GCTTCTACTGCCAGCTCCACCGAACATCCCTGTTCGCCTTCAGCTACGTGCATATTTTTGCAAAACTCTTTGTATCCCTCAGGGTTCGTTTTGAAAACGCCCGTCAACACAACTTCGCCGGTCTCTTCATTGATTGCGCATACTGTGAATTGCAGCTTGTGCAAATCTACTCCTACGCAAATTCGTGGTAATCTTTCTGCCTTACTCATTCCTTTTCTTCTCCTTTTGAAATTCTACAGCAAGACAGCTTCTGTTTGACAATCCGAGCCAATCTCCTATCCGATCTAACCTTTCAGCTGACCATCGCATGATTCGATGCTAACCCTTCATTCTCCTAAGCGATCTCTAAAACCATTAAACATGACGAATTAGTATCTACTCTGTCTTTCTGCTGCCTCTATTGTAGCACATCGTCAGAGTTCTCGGATTACTTTACCACTTACTTTTTATCATGCCTCCTGATTTTTCTTATTGGAACGCCTAAGGGCAGTTATACACTATTTCAGATAATTTATTTTACAATATTTTGCAAGTCAAAGTCAATAAGATTTGTGCAATTTTTTATAAAATGGTATAATTTGTGCAATATTTTTGTCGGTTAGTTATAATGTACAAATTTAGTCGAGGTTTTTTGTTTGTTTCGCTTAAGGAATTATACGGTTTTTGGGTAAATGTGGAAAGGTTCGGAGATTTTTTTGAATTGCGGATTTTACTTATCCCTGAACTCGTACTTATTATATTGAAACGGCGTATAGGTTTCCATATAATCAAACACCTGAGCCTCGGTATCGGCGACAAAGTAGAGACCGCGGCACTTTTCGGACATAAAGTCCTTTTCGATAGCGTCGTCAATCATCGCCAGCATCGGGTTATAGTATCCGTTAACATTATATATTACGACGGGCTTTTTATGTCTGCCGAGCTGTTTGAGGGTGAGTATCTCGAAAAACTCCTCGAACGTGCCGATTCCGCCCGGCATCATAACGAAAACGTCGCTTTTGTCCTCCATAATCTGCTTGCGCTCGCGCATTGTCTCGGTATAGACGAGCTCGCAGTCGGTGAAGGTAACGTCGGCGTTCTCGAAAAACGTCGGGATAACGCCGACGGCGGAGCCGCCTTTTCGGCGGATTCCGCGGGCAACGGCTCCCATTACGCCGTATTTGCCTGCTCCGAAAATCAGGGTGTGACCCTTCTCGGCAAGGTGCTCGCCGAGCCTCTCGCCTGCGGTAATATAGGATTTGTCAATCGCTTCGCTTGAAGCGCAAAATACGCAAATGTTCATAAGGTTCTCCTTTTATGTATCAGGATTTGGAATGTAGGAATGGAAAAACGCTGTAATAATTCTATCATATTCACTTTGGTGTTTTCCATTGTCTTTTTCTACATAAAACAAAATGGAATTTTGTACATAATTATACGCTTGATTAACCGCGCCGTTTGTGGTATTATGAAGTTCAGTCAGAAACAAAGGAAGTTTTGATATGAAAAAGAAATTCAGCAAAAAAGAAAAAATAACTCTCGGCGTGCTTGTGGGACTGATGGTCGCCGTAATCGCGTTCGGAGCGTTTGTCATTGTCGGCAACGTAAACAAAGCCAACGAGGAGACCAAGAAGATTACTCCCACGTCGAGTTCATCGTCGGAAGGCGAAACCGAAGCGGTTTCAACCAAGGCGGCAAAGAAGGATAAGGAGACATCCTCCAAATCAAGCAAGAGCTCAAAAACAAGCTCCAAGACGAGCTCAAAGACCGACTCCAAGGCTTCGTCGTCGGCTTCACAGAGCTCGAAGACTTCGACATCGACTTCGACAAGCACAAGCTCGAAGGCAACTTCATCAAAGAGCACAAGCTCCAAGGCAAAAGACAAGGGCGACAAGGTGACCAAGGTTGTTCCCGAGCCCGTATCTGACCACAAGAGCGAGAGCGTGCTCACCGTCAACGGCAAGAAGTGCTATGTCGGCGATACGATTACGGTTGTGTTCAACATCAAGAGCAACAAGAAGGTAGTAAACTATCAGGGATATTCGACCTTTGATACATCATATCTCAAACTCAAAGAGGTTATGCCTAACTCGTTCGGACTTGCTCAGGACAGCGACAACCAGATTATCTACAACGCTTCAACCCCGTCGGGAATGGACTTCTCCGAGACAGGAACGGTTTATTCGGCGACGTTTGAGGTGCTCAAGTCAGGCAGCACAAGCGTCAAGAATACTCTTGAAATCATCTCCGAGCTCGACAGCAGCAACTATCCCGTACAGCTTGCTGACGGAGATTACAAGACAAAGATTGAGATTTACGACTAAAACAGCAAAACACCCTCGGGGTTTCAGAACTCCGAGGGCATTTTTATGCGAACATATACAAAGAAAAGGGGCCGATTGTGTCGGCTCCTTGTTGTTTGTTATTCGTCTCTGCCGCAGCACTTCTTGTACTTCTTGCCGCTGCCGCAGGGGCACGGGTCGTTGCGTCCGACCTTCTTGCCCTTACGGATTGTCTTGTTTGCGCTGTCAGTGCCGTCGCCCGAGGTTGCCGTGGGCTTTGCCACCTGCTCGCGCTTGAGGGCTTTCGCGACTACGTCGCTTCTGTCGTCGTCATCTGACGCTGCCGCTCCTGCCGCTTTCTGAGCTGCAAGGCGTTTTGCCGCCGCAATTGCCTCGCGGCGCTTCTGCTGCTCATAAATGCGCTTGGGCTGGGTGAGCATAAGCTTGATTGTGTCCTCGCGGATTGAGGCAATCATCTCGTCGAACATATCGAAGCCCTCGAGACGGTACTCGACAACAGGGTCGTGCTGACCGTAGGAACGCAGGTGAATACCCGCCTTGAGCTGTTCCATATTGTCGATGTGCTCCATCCAGTAGGTATCGACGCTTCGAAGCAGGTAAACGCGCTCCATTTCGCGGATGGTTTCCTCGGGGAGAAGCTTCTCGTTTGCCGAGTAGATTTCCATAGCGTCCTCGACAATCATATTCTTGATTTCGTCGGGCTCGATAACCTCGAGGTCGCTCTGAGAGAACTGATACTTTGCGCGGTCGGTAATCGCCCAGTCATAGTAGGTGTCGATAAGACCGTTGATGTTCCAGTTGTCGCGGATATCGTCGGGAAGGAAGCGCTTGACGGCTTCGTCGACGTTATCGTCAATCATCTTGATAATTGTATCGTGGAGGTTTTCACCGTTGAGAACCTGGTCGCGCTGAGTGTAGATAATCTCACGCTGACGGTTGAGAACGTCGTCGTACTGGAGAACGTCCTTACGGATGCCGAAGTTGCGCATCTCAACCTTCTCCTGTGAACCTTCGATGATGTTGGTTAACATTCTGTTTTCAATCGGCATATCCTCATCGACGTTGAGACGGTCGAGCATCATTCTCATCCTGTCGCCGCCGAACAGACGCATAAGGTCGTCCTCGGTGGAGAGGAAGAAGCGGCTTTTACCGGGGTCGCCCTGACGACCCGCACGACCGCGGAGCTGGTTATCGATACGGCGTGACTCGTGACGCTCGGTACCGATGATGAACAGACCGCCCGCTTCTCTTACCCTGTCGGCTTCCTCGCGGATTTCCTCGCTGTACTTTTCGTTAAGCTCGGAGAAGGTCTTTCTGGCTTCGAGGATTTCCTCGTCGTCGGTCTCGCCGAAGCCTGTTGCCTCAGCAATCAGCTCGTCGGGAATACCCTGCTTGCGCATTGACGCCTTCGCGAGATATTCTGCGTTACCGCCGAGGATAATATCGGTGCCTCGGCCTGCCATATTGGTGGCGATTGTGACGGCGCCGAGCTTACCTGCCTGAGCGATGATTTCGGCTTCCTTCTCGTGCTGCTTTGCGTTGAGGACGTTGTGCTTGATGCCCTGCTTCTTGAGCAGCTTGGAGAGGAGCTCCGACTTTTCGATTGAAATTGTACCGACAAGCACAGGCTGACCGATTTCGTGAGCCTCGATAATCTGACGGATAACGGCGGTAAACTTGCCCTGCTCCGTGCGGTAGATTGAGTCGGGAAGGTCAACTCTGGCGAGCGGTTTATTTGTGGGAATCTCGACAACGTCGAGCTTGTAGATTTCCTGGAATTCGGTCGACTCGGTGGAAGCCGTACCTGTCATACCCGAGAGCTTCTTGTAGAGACGGAAGTAGTTCTGGAAGGTGATTGTCGCGAGAGTTTTGCTCTCGTTCTGAACCTTGACGCCTTCCTTTGCCTCAATCGCCTGATGAAGTCCCTCGTTGTAGCGGCGGCCGTACATCAGACGACCCGTGAACTCGTCTACGATGATGATTTCGCCGTCCTTGATGACGTAGTCAACGTCGCGCTTCATAATTCCGTTTGCGCGGATTGCCTGATTGACGTGGTGCTGGATTGTGAGGTTTTCGGGGTCGGTGAGGTTGTCGATATTGAAGAACGCCTCAGCCTTCTTGACGCCGCTCTGGGTGAGTGTGGCTGTCTTTGCCTTTTCGTCAACGACGTAGTCGATGCCGTTCTCCGCGTAATAGCTCTCCATATCCTCCTTGGAGTCGAGCTCCGTGAAGCGCTTGACTGTGAGAGTCTTTGCAAAACGGTTAGCCTGGGTGTAGAGCTCGGTACTCTTGTCGCCCTTGCCGCTGATGATAAGAGGTGTACGCGCTTCATCGATGAGGATTGAGTCGACCTCGTCGACAATCGCGAACGCGTGACCGCGCTGAACCTTGTTTTCCTTATATACTACCATATTGTCGCGCAGATAGTCGAAGCCGAGCTCGTTGTTGGTGCCGTAGGTGATATCCGCGTTGTAGGCTTCCTGCTTCTCGACGGGGTCCATATCGTGAACGATAAGACCTACGGTGAGACCGAGGTAACGGTAGAGCTTGCCCATCCACTCGGAGTCACGGCGCGCGAGGTAATCGTTGACCGTAACGATGTGAACGCCCTCTCCTGTGAGACCGTTGAGGTATGCGGGGAGGGTAGCTACCAAGGTTTTACCTTCACCTGTTTTCATTTCTGCGATACGACCCTGATGAAGAACGATTCCGCCGATAACCTGAACGGGGAAATGCTTCATTCCGAGAACTCTTGACGAAGCCTCACGGCAAACCGCGAACGCGTCGGGAAGAATATCATCTGTGGTTTCGCCGTTTGAAAGGCGCTCCTTGAGAACAGCAGTCTGAGCCTTGAGCTCGCTTTCGCTCATAGCCGCGTACTTTTCCTCGAGAGCGAGTACCTTGTCGGCGATAGGCTGCACGCGCTTGACCTCGCGCTTGCTGTAGTTTCCGAATAATGCTTTTAATGGGTTCATTAATATATTCAATCCTTTCGGGGGTTTTACAAATTAATTGTTTTTAACGGCTTGCGCCGCCTGAGTTACGGCAGCCTTGGCAACCTGACCCGCGGTTGAGTAACCGTAGCCCGATGAGCCTCTGACCACGCAGGCGAACGCCAGCGGGCAGTCATTATCGGTGCAGAAGCCGACCATCCAGCCGTCGTTCTTGTCGCCGTCCTCACTCTTGAAGGTTTCGCCTGTACCTGTTTTGGCGCAGACCGTGAGGTCGCCGAACATATCGGTGCCGTAGTCGTTCTCGACCGCGTAACGCATAAGGCGCTTGAGCCCTTCGGCTGTATCAGAGGATACAAGCTCGCTGCCCTTAGAGCCCTGATTCTTGATGCCGAGAATGCTGAGGACGGAGCTTGAGCCCGAGTCAACAAAGTACGGAATTACAGGCGTGCCGCCTCTGGCGATTGCTCCGCAGAGAATAGCCATCTGAGTAGGGTTGACCTTGTCCTCGTACTGACCTACGCCCGACCAAGCGAGCTGGTGTTTGGTTGCCTTTGAAATATCGTAGCTTCCCTTCGCGGTCTTGAGTCCGCTGATATCAAAGGAAGCGTTGATTCCCATTTTCTTTGCGGTTTTGTTCATAACGTCCTCACCGAGCTCAACCGCAAGCTCCGCGAAAACGATGTTGCAGGAATGACCGAACGCCTGCTCGAGGTTTACGGTGCCGTGAGCCTCAACACAGGTTACGTCTCCGCCGTCGATTTCTTCCTTGCCCTCGCAAGTCCAGGTTCTTTCCCAGATGTCGGGGATGTTCTCGATTGCCGCCGCCGCGGTGACAATCTTGAAGATTGAACCCGGGGTGTAGACCGAGGAAAGAGTGTTGTCGAGGTAAACGCCCTCGTACTCCTTCTCGTTGTCGTCATTGATTTCGGGCGGGTCCGAGGGGTCGTAGGTCTTTGTGCTGACCTTGCAGATTATCTCGCCTGTCTCGTAGTTATAAACGACGCAGGCGCCGCTGTCGTATTCCTTGAGGGCGTTGTAAGCCGCCTTGCAGGTTTCGCTGTCGACGGTGAGCTTGAGGTCTCTGCCGCCGCGGAAGCTCTGGGGCATATCAAGTCCCCAGATAAAGCTGTAGCCCGTGAGCTGAGAACGGAACTGGCTCTGGATTGCCGTGGAAATATTAAGCGAATCGTCGCCGACGGTATGTAAGAGGGATTTCCTGACGTCGCTGTCGTCGTTGTAGACCCGCTTGCCGTCTACTGTTTTTGCGAGAACATCGTCGTTGCGGTCGGTTATTTCGCCCGCCTCGGCTAAGCCTCCCGCGCCCGCGACGTGACCGTTAAATGGCTGGTCGACCCAGTCCGACGCGCTGAAAATGGTCTCGACAACGAGGAAGCCCATTCCGACGAGGAACGCGATTACAAATATAAAAATCAGCCATGAACGCTGCAGGGTTCGCTTCATATTTTCACCTCCGTGTTTTCATATATAATGTATATTATCTTACTTTACTTTTGCAGAATAGGTTCTCTCGTCTGCCGCCTTGATAAACGCCAGAAGTCCCCAGCAGGAGATTACGCTGGAGCCGCCTGCGCTGATAAAGGGGAAGGTAACGCCTGTGAGGGGCAGAATATCCGTAGCGCCGAAGATGTTCAGCGAAAGCTGAACTACGAGCATACCCGCGGCGCAGCAAGCGGAAATTGAGTAGAAGGTGCTGCGTGCTCTTGTTGTAACGGAACGCGCGTAGATAAAGAGCGTCGCGACCGCGACAGCCATTGTTACGGCGACGATAAAGCCCATTTCCTCGCTCATAAGTCCGAAAACCAGGTCGGATTCGGAAGCGGCGACATATTTGAGACAGCCGTTGCCGATACCTACGCCGAACAGACCGCCCGACGCTATGTAAGTGAGTGTGCGAGCCTGCTGATAGCCGCCCGCGTCCTGAGTGTGCTGCCAGACGTGGCGCCAAGCCTTGAATCGGTCGAGCACATACGCCTTGAATCGCAGGACGATGATACCCGCGAAGCCTGCGCCCGCAAGCGCGAGAATCAATGTCTTGAAATCGCCCGAACGTACGAAGGAGATGAGCAGGAAGCTGACAAAGAAGATGAGCGCGGTGCCGAAGTCGCCCATAAGCGCAAGAGCGCCGACGCAAATCATCGAGAATATGATAAACTCGATAAGGTTCTGCTTGGTCTGCAAGCGGTCAAGAGTTGACGCGCCGACAAAGATGTAAGCGATTTTTACGAACTCGGACGGCTGGATTGTGATTGCGCCGAGCTTAATCCAGTTAGCCGAACCGTTGGTTACCTTACCGAAAACGATGTTAATCGCGAGAAAACCGACGGCGGCAATCATAATAATCAGTCGCCACTGACCGATACGGTCGGGGTTTTCGATAAACTTAATCAGCGCGCAGAAAACGACCATTCCGACCGCTGCCGCGATGAGCTGAACGTAGGCTGAGTGCAAGCTCTGACGCGCCAGAAGCATAACTCCCACACCCGTCAGGAACAGACAGAGGCTCTCGATTTCAAACGAAACGCGCTTCAAAGCGAAAGCGGAAATCGCAAAGAACGCCCATTCAACGCCGACAAATACGGCGCAGAGGGTTATGGGGTCAAAGTCCTTGGCTCCGTCGCAGAACGTCGCCTCAACGCCCATAAAGATGTGGAACAGCGTTACGAGTATCATCAGCTTGTAGGGCTTGATGGACGGCTTGTTGCTGACCTTTGAGAAGAACCAGCTCGAGGAAAGCTCCTCGTGGAACTCCTCGCCCCTCTTGAAAATGAAGCTCCTGTTGCCGAGCGTTACCGTGTCGTCAATCCTGACCTGAGCGCGCTCGGTGATGCGTCTGTCGTTTATGAAGGTGCCCGTTTTGGAGCCTGTGTCCTTGAGGAACCAGCCCTCCTTGCGCCTGAGGAGCACACAGTGATTCCTCGAAACCGCGGGGTCATCGACGGCGATGTCGGAGCCTCGGCTTCTGCCAATTGAGTTCTCCCAGAAAAGCACGGGGATTTTCACTCCGTTTTCAACGTCCTGAAGAAGCACCAAGGGGCGCTCGGGTCTGCGTCTGCGGCGCAGAGACGCGAAGCATTGGTATACTATTACTATGCAGTAAAGCGGCATAAGCATTCTCAGCGCGACTACCGCGATGTCCATTATCAGCGTCATACGTCTCCGTCCTTTCTTGGGCTCCTATTTCCCCAGTTTAGTTATAAATATACATTCTGCATTATACTCCTTTTGGGATATAAAGTCAACTTTTTTAGAACTCAGGTCAGGCGGCAGACATCGGTCAACAAAGAAACGGACAAAAAAGGGGCTGTGAAGAAATGAAGTGATGAGCTTCATTCTTCACGGCTCCTCTGATTTTTTGTGGAAAATCTATTCAATTGTTGAAAAAAGGGTACAATTCCCCTTACCCCAAAATCAGATTGTTGAAAACTCAGGCAGCTTTTTGGAGTCTGTTTAGTTTGCTATGAAATTTGTGGAGATTAA
>ONAL01000021.1 GCA_900315785.1 uncultured Eubacteriales bacterium | reverse complement strand
CTCACGATTCAAACCTTGGGAGTTGCTACAGAGTTCGTCGGTAACTACGCCTCGGTGGACTTTCACCACAGAGCATTGATATGCCCGTCATACAAGCAACAGACCTCGGAGTTCATCTCTGAGGTCTGTCGTTTTGCGTTTATTTAACTTTAACTGTCACCTTAAACATTTTTGAATAGGCGTTATAGTTCTTATTTCCCTTTGCGGTGAGCTTGACCTTGGCGGTGTAGGAGCCTCTTTTTGTGCCCTTTCTGACGGTCAGTCTGCCTGTTTTTGTATCGAGCTTCAGCCTGCCGCTGCCCGACACAAGCGAGTAAGAGAGCTTGCCCTGAGCGTTTTTGACTGTGAAGGGAGCGACTGAAACCACTTTCTTTTTCACGGCTTTTGCGCTGACATTCTTGGTCGAGGCTTTGACGGAAATCGGGTTGTCAGCCTTGGTGATATTAAAGGTCGCCGTGAGCGTTCTGTAGATACCGCACGCACCCTCTGTCGGCTTGATGACAACCGTCGCCTTGCCGACGTTTACGTTGTTTTTGTACGTTACCGTGTAGTTTTCAGAACCCAGAACCTCGGTGCCCTTGAAGTCGTTGACCGCTACGATTACCTTAATCTTCTGGGTAATCGGCTTGCCCGTATAGACCGCGTCGCGCACTCCATCGATAACCGTCTTGCTGTTCGAGGAATCGCAAAACCAGGTCGGCGCCTGAGTTGTCGGAGGAAGAGTTGACGGAGGTTCCGTCGCCGCGTTGGTATCCGAAATCGGCTGAGTTGTCGAGGGCTCGGTTGTGGCGGGATGAGTTACGGGAGGCGTATAGCCCGTCGGAGCGGTTGAGCGGTTGAGCGCGTCGTAAATCATAGATTCATATCCGTCGATTACGCTCTGCTCGGGCTCGTAGTAATAGACAGGCATTGCGTCGTTGTAGAGCTCCTTGAGCTCGTTGTAGTTGGGCGCGTTCTTGTTTGTTTCGAGTGCATTTTTGAGGGCTTCCATCGCCGCCCAAAGCTTGTCGCGCTTTGCCGTTGAGCGCTCAAGCCCCTTGTAAGCGGACTCGAGCATATTTGAAGCGTAGGTGATATCGCGCCTTGACGAGGTCGAATCCTCAGCGACCTTGCGGGCGTTCTCCATCGCCTTAGTGAACCTTGAGTAGCTCTCGGTCGTGTAGGGAGTTCCGCCGACAGGCATACTGCGCTCGATTTCCTCTACCCTGCTCTTGAGGTTTGCCCGAAGCTCGTCGTCGGAAACGACGTAAACAAGGCTGTTATAGCGCTCGACGACCTTGTCATAAGCGTCCTTTAACTGCTCATAGGTCGCGTCGGAGGAATTATACAGCTTGTTCATCTCATGATACGCAGTCGCATAAGCGGCGTAGCTCTCCTCGGTGTACTTTGAAACGAACCAGTCCTCATCCTCGAACCAGTGATTACAGAGATACGATTCAATCTGTGAGCGGATTTGAGCGAGCTTGTCGGGCTCGGTAGTAACGGGCTCCGTGACTGAATACAGTGTGAAATTTCTCGGAAGCGCCTCGGCGATTTCGTCGAGCGCGCGGTCGTCGATTACGCCGTTCTTGTACGCTTCGGAGATTTCAAAAAGCTGTTTGCCGTTGAAAATCTGCGCCGTCGGTCTGCCCGTATCGTAGACATATCGTCCGATGCGCTCGGTGACCATATCGGTGGTATAGCCGAAGCCGTTGACCGTGAATCTGACCAGACACATATCGTTATAAAGCACCTTAAATACCTCGATATTAATATCGCTGTCGGTGATGTTGTAAGCAGCGAACTGCTCCTTTACATACCCGATAAAAGTGTCCTCGGCTTCACCCGAGACGGCGCAGATTTCGTCGGAAACCTTTGCCGAAGCGGTCACGCTGAACGCGGAAAGCGCGAGAATCAGCGCGATTATTATTGAAACACGTTTCTTTATGGTTTTCATATTAATTTCAACTCCTAAATGCACGGCGTCATTTTACAAAAACTCTGAGCTTAAGAAGAACGCCGTTTACCCTCACGCGGAGGGTGGTTCTGCCCTTTCGCAAGCCGACAATCCGAAGCCTTGCAGCCGAACGCCTTGAGCTGATACGCGCGTACTTGGTACGGCTGTAGCTGTTGGCTGTGTTCGGGGCTTTGCCGACAATCCGAACGGCAGTTGTCTTACCTTTTCTGACAATCACCGAAGTTTTCGAGAGCTTCGGCGAGGAAGTAACCTTGATGGTGAAATTGAGCTTGCTCTTGCCGACAGTCGCGGTAATCTTTGCGAAACCGCGCTTGAGGGCGGTAACAACGCCCTTTGAGCTGACCTTCGCGACGGAGCTGTTGCTCGATTTGAACTTAGGCGTTTTGCCGTTTTTGTTGCTGACGGTGAGCGTAATACGCTTGCCGCACTTGACGGTCGCGGTTCTCAGATTAAGCGCGCAGGACGTGTCCTTGATGTGCGCACTGTCGCTCTCCTGAATTGAGGTCGGAGCCGTAGGAGAAACGGTTGTAGGCGCTGCGGTGAACGGAGATTCGGTGGTTGCCGAACCCCACGTCGGGCTTGTCGGGAAGGTTGAGGGCGACGACGTCGGCGGATTGGTATCGCCCGCGACCGAGGGGTCTGTGGGCGGATTCGGAACCGTTGCCGTGGTCGGTTCGGTTGTGCCCGACGGCTCGGTTGTGGGAATCGGTTCGGTCGTCTGAACCTCGTATGTACTCCAGATTCCCGTGAGCTTTCCGTCCTCGTCGAGCTGATACGGAGTAAAGAGGTTGTTCACGCCGTCATAGCAAAGGTCGGTCGTCTGATTCCACATCACGCTCTTGTCCCACGAGGGCTCGGCGTCCGAGTACATTCCCGCGAAAACAATGTTGGAATCAAGCTCCGCAAAGCGGTAGTTTTCGCCGTCCTTATCGCCCTTAACCCAGCGCCCTGAGCTGTTTCCCCAGGTCCACGCGTACCACGCCTGACACGGAGAGTTCAGAGCGGAGGGGTTAAGGAAAAACTGAGTGGAGGTATAATCCGCGGCGGGCTCGGTTTGGTCAGCCAGCGCCGCAGGGCAAGTCAGAATAACGAGCATAAGGGAGAGAATGATTACAGATAGCTTCTTCATAATACCGCCTCCCTTACATCAGCGACGAGGCTGTTTTCACAAGCTCGTCCTCGGATTCGAAGCCGACCAGCTCGAACACATAGCCGTCCTTGTCAAAGACGAGCATTACTGAGCCGTCGTCAGAGGTACGGACGATGAACTCGGTGCCGTCCTCGGTGAGCTTCTTTTCGGTCTTGTACTCGCCGTCGGTCGCGGACTTGTACTCCGACTTCACGAACTGCTCAATCGTGAGGTAGTCGTCACCCTTGGTGTAGAGCAGATAGGCGGAGTTATCCTCAAAGGAGCTGTCCTCGAGCGAGTAGCCCTCGGGGAGATAATCGGGCTTGAGCTGACGCTCGAGCTCTGTGGGGTAAGAAGCCTGCTCGGTGTCGTACTCGGTGACGTCTATCTGATTGCCGCGTGATACGAAGAACGAGAAAATTTTCTCGCGGATTGCCGAAACGCTCATCGCGGACGCGAGCAGAACAGCTATTACCGCGGCGATTGCGATAGCCCTTCGAGCCTTGGTGAGGGTCAGACGGTGGTAAACGCTGCGCTCGGATTTTATTAACTTATCCATTTTGCGCTCAAAATCCTTTGACGGCTCAAAGTCCGCCTTGGGGATTTCGGCGGCGAGATTTTGCTCGTAAATCTCAAACGCCTCGGTGAGCATATCTAAATTTATCGCATTATCCATCTATGGTTCCTCCCAGAAGTTCGGAAAGCTTTTTTCGTCCGCGCTCGAGCCTTTTTCGCACGGTTGAGGGCGAGAGCGAAAGCGCTGAGGCAATTTCGCCGTCGGAGAGTCCGTTCAGGTACCTAAGCATCATCACGGAGCTGTAGCTCTCGGGCAGAGCGGCGATTTTTTCGGCGATGAGCTCGGCGGTAAGTCGGCGCTCGGTCTGAGTTTCGACGTCGGTCGGCTCGGGAAGTGTTTCGTCAAGCTCCACGACTGTTACGCGCTTTTCGCGCGTATACATCGACTTTGCCACGTTCGCGGTAATCACGAGCACAAAGCCGCGCGTGCGGCTGCTTTTTACCTCGTCGATTTTGTCGAGGTTTTTGAGAATCCGCATAAACGCGTTGTGAACCGCGTCCTCGGCGAGACCCTCGTCCCTGAGGACGGAGTACGCCTTGGAAAGCATTTTTGACTTGTACTCACGGTAGAGCGCTTCGAGCTTACCGACCTCGCCGTCTTCGACGAGCGTTAAATACAACTGCAGCATATTTTCCTCTGAAAAACTTTCTATAAATATAACCCTGAAAGGAGTTGATTTGTGACAGGATTTTTTAAACCTTTTATATTATAGCACAAACAAATAAAAAACAAAATATGCAAAAAGAAAAGCTCCCCTTTCGGAGAGCCTTTCGAAAAATTATTATGCCGTAATGTTGTTCAGGTTGACGGATGTCGGAGCTGAGAGCGTGATGTTGCCGTCCTTGTCAACCGCGAAGGTGTAGAAGAACAACTCGCCCTTTGCGCTCGCCTTAGCCATATACGGAGCGTAGGTAAACTGGTAGAGTCCCGATACGTTAGCCGTGTCAACCGAGGAGTTATGAACCGCTACCTTCTGGTAAACGTCCGTATCGGCGGTCACGTTGTTGATGGCCGCCTCAAGAAGCGCGGTGTCCTTCTCGCCCTTGGTGAATACGACGCCCATTCGGCTGAAGGTTTCGACGTTAGCCGTCGCGAGAAGCTCGAGAGCTATCTGGGTGTCGGAAACGAATGTACCCGTGAGGTCGATTGTGGTGACGTCCTGACGAACCGCGGACGCGTCGGTGGTGACGTTGATATCGCCCGTTACGTAGAACTCAAACTCGGTGCCGACCTTGACAACCTTGCCGCCGATAAGGAACGCGGTTTCGGTGTCGCTCGTTACCTTGGCGGTTTCGAGGAATTTATATGTTCCGACCTCGTTTCCGTTGAGCTCAACGGTGTACTCCTTGGGAGTAGCCGCCATAGCGACGTTGATTACGGAGCCGTCCTTGGTGATGCCCGCAGTGTCAACCGAGTAGGTTGTCTGCATATTGTCGATTGAGGGCTTGTTAGCCTCGGCGATAACCGCCTCGTCGGTTTCGGTTGTGTCCTCGACTGTCTTGGTGATAGTCTTGGTCGCGCCGTCATATTCGTAGGAATAAACTACGGTGTAGTCGTAAGTTTCGGGCTCGGGAGGAGCTGTTGTTGCCTCTGTGGTGGGCTCTGTGGGCGGAGTGTAGGTGCCGAAGCTTAAGTTAAGTCCGCTGCCTGAACCCCACGTTACGGTGCAGAGGTTGCCTGTAACGGAATTTGTATTGGTGTTGCTGTTCCAGACTTTCGCGTTCTCTCCTACCCAGCCTGAGCCTGTGTAGGTGTTCGGCATTGTTCTGAAGAGTTGAATGTTCTTGTCGCAGTCCGAGAAAGCGTAGTAGCCGCTCGCGCTGTCATATGTCGCCTTAACCGCTCTGCCGTCGCTGTCGCCCCAAGTCCAGATGTACCAGTCGGGGTTGTCCGCGTTAACCGCGCTTACGTCGATATAGAGCGGATATGTCTCAGACGGAGTTGTCGAATTTGTCGGGTCGGTCGCAGCTGTTGTGGTTGTCGGGTCAGTCGGAGTAGAGGCGCTCGTGTAGGAGAGCGTGAAGCCCGAACCCGACTTGGTGAGCGTGAAGTTGTAGGAGCCCGCGGGAACCCTGAACTTTTCATTGTAGCCGCTGTAGAAGGAAGCGGATGTGCCCGAGCCTACATATGAAACTGTGTTATAGTTTGTTCCGAGAGCGTTGATATAAACATACGCGTCGCTGTTAAAGGTAGCTGTGAGAGTACCGCTTGAGTTGAAGTGGTAGTCGGTGCCTGTATAGTCCTGATTCTCGATATAGCCGTGGAGATAGCAGTCGGAGAGCTCGGGGTCCTTGGGAGCGTTGTAAATCGCGTAGATTTCGCCCGCCTTGAGGGTACCCGACATCTTGCCGCCCGATACATCGAAGGCTGAGTTGTGAGCCGCGTCATAGTAACGGCCGTTAGCCATACCAACGCCGTAGTTGTTGAGGGTGATATCGGAAGCGCCCGCGTTGACGAAGCATACGCCCGCGGTTCCGCGCTTAACGGCGAGAACCTGAGTGTTGTTGTAAACATTCTCAACATAGGAGCTCTGTCCGTCCATAGCTGTATGGAACTTGTTGACAGCGGCAACCTCGGCGTCATAGTAGGTGCCGTTACCGCCCAAGCGGATATCGTTGCTGCCTGTAGCGGATTTATTACTATCGCTGTAGCCGTAGGGACGAGCCAGATAGAGGCAGTTAATCGGCTGAGCCGCGATAGCCGCCCATGCGCGCTTAATCTGAGAATCGGGCATTTTCCAGTTGCCGTCGTTGTAGAAGTTGTCGTGGGACTCAACCCAGGTTACAAGCGCCGAGCCGCCGAGTCCGTCGGAGTCATAATTGGAAACAGTACCGGCTGTAAGGCGGTTGTTCGAAATCTCATTGCAGATATTTCCGGGCATATTCAGCGCGTTGAGGCGCATATAGTTGTTGTACTTTTTTGTAAGGAACGTTGGTTCCGCCGATTACCTCGCCGTACTGGAACTGAGAACCGTTCTGTACAACTGTCGGCCAGAAGTTCGAAGCGTAGCTTGAGTCGTCCTCGGGAAGCTCGATATGCTTAGCCGCGTCAAAGCGGAAGCCGTACGCGCCGTCAGCCACACACTTCTTAAGGAAGTTGAGCGCGAGCTGCTGAACCTGAGTGTTCTGAGTATTGAGGTCGTTACACGAATCGGGATAGTTCTTCTGAGTACAAGCCCAGCGGTTGCCCCATTCATTGTTTAACGAACCGAGGTTGTGATAAACGTTCGAAATGCTGCTGATTTCGGAATCAACAGGGAAATAGCTGTTGTTCGCAACGTGGTTGAGCGCAACGTCAACGATTACGTGAACGCCCTTGTTCTCGGCTGCGGAGCAGAGATTCTTGAACTCATCCTCTGTACCGAGCTTGTTGCCGATTTTGTAGCTCGTGGGCTGATAGAACTGATACCACTCGCTGACAGCTGTCTCGCCTTTGCCGACAATGCCTGTGATAGGACAGGTCTGGACGGCTGTGTAGCCTGCCGCCGCGATATTGTCGAGCTCGCTGATAATCTTGCTGAAAGGCCAGTTCCAGCAGTGCAGGATAACCTGCTCGCTGCCTGAGGAGCCCGTCGAAGATTTGGTGATATCGGCTGAGGTGTCGGCTGTGTCTACGTCTGCGGCGGTTGAAGCCGTCTTGACATCAGCCGCGGTCGGAGCCGCTGCGGTCTGAGCCGCGCCCGCGGGAACGGCTGTGAGTGAGGCTATACTCGTAAGGAGCAGAGCGACACAAAGAATGAGTGAAAGTAAGCTTTTGTTGTTTCTCATAACTTCCTCCTGTGGTTGGATTTAACAATATAAACCCAAGATAGATTTTTTTACCATAATAATTATGAATAATCAACAATAATCGGTAAAAAGTTAATAATTTTTTGTACCTGACAGATTTAAATGCAAGGTTGATTTGAAATCCCGATAATGATATGATATTTCTATACTAATTGATAAGGAAAAATAAGTATGATACACGTAGAAAACCTGACAAAGGAATTCAAAAAAACAATAAAGGAACCGGGGCTCAAGGGCAGCATAAAGTCGTTTATTAAGCCGAAAACCGAGATTATCAAGGCGGTTGACAACATCAGCTTCGACGTTCCGAAGGGTGAAATCCTCGGATTTATCGGGCCGAACGGCGCGGGAAAATCCACGGTAATCAAAATGCTGACGGGAATTCTGACCCCGACCTCGGGAACCTGCGAAATCAACGGCAAAATCCCCTACAAAAACCGCAAGAGCTACGTCAGGGAAATCGGCGTTGTATTCGGTCAGCGGACCCAGCTCTGGTGGGACCTCGCGCTCAGAGAAACCTACGCGGTGATCAAGGAAATCTACGAGGTTGACGACCAAAGCTTCAAGAAGCGTATGGACTTCTTAAACGAGGTGCTCGGGCTCGAGGACTTCATCACAAGCCCCGTAAGGACGCTTTCGCTCGGTCAGCGAATGAGGGCGGATATCGCCGCTTCGCTGCTCCACAGCCCGAAGGTGCTCTTCCTCGACGAGCCGACAATCGGACTTGACGTTGTCGTCAAGGACAACATCAGACAGGCGATAAAGTCTATCAACGAGACCGAGCAGACGACCGTTATCCTCACAACGCACGACCTTCAGGACGTCGAGAACCTCTGCGACAGAATTGTTATGATTGACAAGGGCAACAAGGTTTTTGACGGCGAAATCGTCGAGCTCAAGCGCCGCTACGGTCAATCGAGAGAGCTGAAATTTGTTCCTCGGAACATCGCCGACGTCGAGAAGCTCAATTACGAAAAGGAGTTCGGACTCAAAGGCGGCGAAATCAAGGTCGAAAACGACGGTCACACCGTTTCGGTACGCTTTGACAGCGACAAGACCGCGGTTGAGAAGGTGCTCGGCTATACCCTGTCGAACCTCCACGTCAAGGACATCAGCGTCACCGACGCGGATATCGAGGAAATCATCAAGGGTATCTACAAAAGCGGGGTGTCTCCCAATGCGTAGGATTCTCAAAATTTACAAGCCGTTCACGCACGCGGGGCTTTTGCTCGCGGCTCAGTATCGAATCAACTTCATATTCTTTGTGTTCGGCGATATACTCAGGTGCTTCATCACCTACTTTTTGTGGCACGCGGTTTTCACCTCGGGCTCTCAGCAGACCTTTATGGGATTCTCCGAGATTGATATGACCGTGTACATCTTCATCACCTTCCTCACGGGAATTGTCGCGTACTCGGACGGAGCCTTCGCGGTGGGCGAGGAAATTCGCGACGGTAGCATCGCGATGCGTATGATTAAGCCAATCCGCTTTGAGTTCGCCTTTCTGTTTCAGGAGCTCGGCGAGCGGACAATGACCGCTATGATAGTTTTTGTGCCGCTTATGGCTGGGGTCGAACTCTACAAATTCGCTATGACGGGAGCTCTCTGCTTCAACATCTGGTGCTTTCTTCTGTACCTCTTGAGCCTGACGCTCTCCTATCTGATAAACTTTTACTTCAACGTCTGCTACGGCTACTCGGCGTTCGTGCTCAAGTACCTCTGGGGCTCAAACCTTTTGAAAGACTGCATAGTCGGCTTTCTCTCGGGCGGAGTTATTCCGCTGGCGTTTCTGCCCGCGGGCGTGGGATTTGTGCTTAACCTTCTCCCCTTCGCGTCGCTGACGTACACGCCCGTTATGATTTACCTCGGAATGTACGACGCGCCGAGGATTCTGATGAGCCTCGGGCTTCAGGTATTCTGGCTTACGTTCTTTATTTTCCTTCAAAGAATTATATGGAACGCTTGCGCGCGCCGAATGAGCGTACAGGGGGGCTGATTATGAAGATACTCAGAAAAATCCACCGTATGTTCAAGCTTCACCGAATCTTTATTAAGCAGGATTTGAAGAAGCTTATGGAATACAAGGTCGATTTCCTGACAGGAGCAATCGGAATGCTGCTCAATCAGGCGGTCAACCTGTTCTTCCTGTCGGTCATCTTCTCGCAGATTCCGAGTCTGAACGGCTGGAAGTTCGAGGAAATCCTCTTTATCTACGGATTTTCGCTGCTCCCGAAGGCGATTGACCACCTGTTCTTCGACAACCTCTGGGCAATCGGTTACTTCATCATCCGCAAGGGCGACTTTGACAGGTACCTCACCCGTCCCGTGAGCTCGCTCTTTGCCGTCACTGTCGAAAAATTCCAGGTAGACGCGTTCGGCGAGCTGGTCGTCGGAATCGCGCTGCTCTGCGTGAGTATTCCGAAGCTAACGCTCAGCTTCAGCGTTATCAATATTCTGTTGTTCATCGCCGCGGTATTCTTCGCGACGTTTATCTACACGGGCGTCAAGCTGATTACCTCGTCGATTGCGTTCTGGACGAAGCGTAGCGGAAGCATCACCTATATGTTCTATATGGTCAACGACTTTGCCAAATACCCCACAACGATTTACAACCGCTTTATCCGCGGCATAATCACCTATATCATCCCGTTCGCGTTCACGGCGTTCTACCCCGCGAGCTACTTTATCCGAGGCGGCAGCGCGCTGTTCTGTATCGGCGGAACGGTGCTTATGGCGACGGTGCTGATGGCGGTGGGAATACTCGTGTGGAACCTCGGCGTCCGCGCGTACGAGAGCGCGGGAAGCTAGAGAAGGAAAAGCTATGGAAAAAGAATTGACGCTCTGCGAAAAGGCAGAGCGAAGCATAACAAAAAAATACAGAAAGAAAATCTGGGCGCCGTTCATCAGAGCGCTCAAGCAGTACGAGCTGATTGAGGAAGGCGACAAAATCGCCGTATGTATCTCAGGCGGAAAGGACAGTATGCTGCTCGCGAAGCTGATTCAGCTTCTGAAAAAGCACACGGACTTCCCCTTTGAAGCTGTTTTCCTCGTTATGAATCCGGGGTACAACAAGCTCAACCGCGAAAAAATCGAGGAGAACGCAAGGCTGCTCCAAATCCCGATTACCGTTTTTGAGACGGATATTTTTGAGGTGAGCGAAAGGGCAGAAAAATACCCCTGCTACCTCTGCGCCAAGATGCGGCGCGGTCACCTTTACAAAAAGGCGAAGGAGCTGGGGTGCAACAAAATCGCCCTCGGGCACCACTTCTCGGACGTTATCGAAACGACGGTTATGGCGATGTTCTACGGCTCGCAGCTTCAGGGAATGATACCCAAGCTCAAAAGCCAAAACTACGAGGGAATGGAGCTTATCCGTCCGATGTACTGTATACATGAGGACGACATCATCGCGTGGTCGAGGTACAACGGGCTCGAATTTATTCAGTGCGCGTGCCGTGTTACCGAAAAAAACGAGGACTTAAGCCCCGAATTCGGCAGCAAACGCAAGGAAATCAAGGAGCTTATCCGCGAGCTCAAAAAAACAAACCCGAACATCGAAAAAAGCATCTTCAACAGTCTGCACAACGTGAATACGGAGACCTTCCCTGCCCTGAAATACGGCGGCGAAACGCACAGCTTTCTGGAAGATTACTGAATATCTCAAAAATATAAGCCCCGACGACGTCGGGGCTTTGTTGTCAGATGACCTTTACCTTAACCTTGAAGGTCTTTACGCCGTTGACCTTTATCTTAACGGTTGAGGTTCCCTTTTTGATTCCTTTGATTTTGATTGAGTCGGAATCGGCTTTGGAAACTATCTTCGCGCCTGAGGTTGAGGTATATTTATTCTTGATTTCCGCCGCTCTGCCCCTGAGACTGAGGGTAACGGTTTTGCCCTGTCTGACAGAAACCGACGACGCGGCTTTGTACTTGCCGCCTACCTTATTCAGTAGCCTTGGATTGTCGTAAACATAAACGGTAAAGGTGTACTTGTTTCCCTTTTTGTCGGTTGCGGTAATATAAGCATTTCCTTTTTTCAAGGCAGCAATCTTGCCGTCTGAGGTAAGCTTGATTGCCGTCGGGTCAGAGAATGAATACTTGGGAAGTTCAAACGACGAAGGGCTTGTTCCCTGAATGCTGAGATAGAAGGACGAGCCGCTGGGAGCCTGTCTGGAACCCAAAACCTCGTTTTCGGTCATTTTTACAACTGATTTGAAGCTGTTGTCGAAGGCGTAATCAGCCGCTCTGAAGGCTTTGGGTGAAGAAACTACGGTAATACCCTTTTGGGGCTTTAGATTGCCTTCGGAAAAATCTCCGTAATAGCCAATCGAGTAATCGGCAAGGTATAAATTCTGACTGACATCTGAAAAATCAAACTTCTTTTCACCACAGCTTATAAAAGCGTACTGGTCTATAAATCTGAGGCTTGACGGGAATTTGATATTTTTCACGCCGGTGTACGCAAAGGCGCAATAGCCGATAATCCGCAAGCCCTCATTCAGCTCAACCTTCTTTAACGCCCAGCAGTCTGCGAAGGCTCTGTCGGCTATTTGGGTTATTCCCGACGGAATTCTTACCTCAGCAAGAGATTCACAGCCCTCAAAGGCTGAAACGCCGATATACGCAACGCTGTCGGGAATCTCAATCGTCTTCATATTTTCGATAAATCTGAAAGCACCGTCACCGATATAGGTTACTGTGTCGGGAACCTCGCCTTTTAAATCATTCAGCCGTGCGAAGGAATCCTCGCCCAGTACAGTTACGGGAAGTCCCTCGATTTCCTTGGGAACAAACTTTTCACCACGCAGAATTTCCACGGTGTTGTCTGCGAGCACGCGGTAGCTGAAAGCCGCGCCGTCGATTGTGACTTCCTTTTCATCCGTTTCCGCGGCGCTGACGCAGATTGCCGACGAAACAGTGAGGATGAGAACTAACATAAAGCATAATATTTTCTTCATAAAAAATCACCTCTTGAAAAAAGCTTTGTCGTTGTTTCTCCGCCTGACCTAATCTTATCATAACAGGCGGATTTTTTCTATTGACAAAAGGGACGAATAAGAAAGCAGCGATTTGTTCACTATAACGAAGAAGAAGCGAGCGGCTGAGCCGCTCGCTTCTTGCTTTATGATTTGATATTATTTTGCCTTGCCCTTTGAGAGGAACTTGATAGCGAAAAGGACAGCGAGCATAAGTACGATTGAAACGCCGAGAACGACGAACACGTTCTGAACAAAGCCCGAAAGCAGATAGCCGAGAGCCGAAACGCCGGCAACCGTCATCGCGTAGGGAAGCTGAGTTGAAACGTGGTTTACGTGGTCGCACTGAGCGCCTGTTGACGCCATAATCGTCGTATCGGAAATCGGTGAGCAGTGGTCGCCGCAAACAGCGCCCGCGAGACAAGCGGCAATACAGATAACAACCATTGTCGGGATTCCTGTCTCGGAAACATTCTGAAGCTGAGTGCTGAATACGCCCGTGACAATCGGAATAAGGATACCGAAGGTTCCCCACGAGGTGCCTGTCGCGAAGGAAAGACCGACCGCAACCACAAAGAGAATAACGGGCAGGAGAATCTGAATAACCTTAGCGCTCTCAACAAGACCCGCAACGAATGCGTCAGCCTCAAGGAAGCCTGTCATAGTCTTTAAGGTCCAGGCGAATACGAGAATGAGGATAGCGGGTACCATCTGCTTGAAGCCCGCGGGGATAGCGTCCATACACTCGGAGAATTTGAGAACCCTTCTGCAAAGGAAGTAAACAACAATGATGATGAGCGCGCCGAGCGAGCCGACGGAGAGACCGACGGAAGCGTCGCAGTTTGCGAACGCGTCGATAATGTTTGCGCCCTCAAAGAGACCGCCTGTATAGAGCATACCGAGAATGCACATAACGATAAGGATAACAACGGGGAGAATGAGGTCGACAACCTTGCCCTTGGAGTGAGAGGGCTCGTCGTCAGCCGCATAAACAGTGTTGCGTGTTGTGAAGAGGTCGCCCTTCTTGGCGTTGTCCTCGTGAAGTCTCATCGGACCGTAGTCGACATTTGACTTTGAGATGAACACAACCATAATAAGCGTAAGCAGCGCGTAGAGGTTGAACGGAATAGTCGCGATAAACAGAGAGATACCGTTTACGCCCTTTACCGTACCGCTGACCGCGGCAGCCCACGAGGAAATCGGAGCGATGATACATACGGGCGCCGCCGTAGCGTCGATAAGATACGCGAGCTTTGAGCGCGAAATCTTGTGCTTGTCCGTTACGGGACGCATAACCGAACCGACGGTAAGACAGTTGAAATAGTCGTCCACAAAGATGAGCACGCCGAGAACAAAGGTAGCGAGGCTTGCGCCGCCGCGGGTCTTGATGTGCTTTGCAGCCCATTCGCCGTAGGCTTTCGAGCCGCCCGCCTTGTTCATCATTACGACAATAATGCCGAGAACAACGAGGAACACGAGGATACCGACGTTGTAGCTGTCCGCGATATTCGCTATGATACCGTCGTTGACGACTGACTCGAACATCTTGGTGAAGGTTGCTCCCGCCGCACGGAAGAAACCGCCGTTGTTCATAAAGTGTGTGATATCAACAGCCGACAGCGCGTAGATAGCTCCGCCCGAGAGAATACCGATAAACAGCGAGGAATAAACCTCCTTGGTAATCAGCGCGAGACCGATAGCGATAATCGGCGGAAGCAGCGACCACATTGTGCCGACCGCGTTGGTGATTGGCGCCTGAGTAAAGCAGATTACGATGTAGACCGCGATACACAGGAGAAAAATTATGTTTTTAACACTCTTTTTCATTCTTTAACCCCTTTTCTTTTGTTTTTAAATTTTATCGTCGGCAGGTTTACCTGAGAGAAAACCACTGCCGCGAATACTAAACAACATCCCAAGAGCTCCTTCGGCGAAAGGTTCTCGCCGAGGATAAGCCAGCCCGAAAGCGCCGCAAATACACTCTCAAGGCTCATAAGCAGCGTAGCGATTGTCGGGGCGGCGTAGCGCTGACCGACAATCTGGAGCGTGTACGCAACGCCGCAGGACATAACGCCCGCGTAGAGGATTGTGCCCTTTGCGTCCCAGATTCTCGAAATATCGGGAGTCTCGAACATAAGCATACACAGAAGCATAATCAGACCCGCGGTGAAGAACTGCACGCACGCCATCATAACGCCGTCCGCTCCCCTCTCGAGGAATCGGTCTACGCAGATAATCTGAATCGCGAAAATCGGAGCGCAGGCGAGCGTGAGCCAGTCGCCGAGACCGACGGTGAGGTCGCCCTTGATGCACAGAAGCCCGAAGCCGACTATCGCGGTGAAGGCGCAGAGCCAGATTTTCACGCCCTGCCTTCTGCCGAGAATCATCTCGAAAAACGGCACGATGATTACATAAAGCGCCGTGATAAATCCCGACTTGCCCGCCGTTGTGTGGACGATTCCGTACTGCTGCAGCGAGCTCGCCGCGCACAGCGCGCAGCCGCAGACAGCTCCGCCGATGAATGTATATTTAAGCGAATATTTTCTTTTTTTATTCTTTTTCCAAGGCTGATTGAACGCGAGAATCACGGGCACAAGCACAACTCCGCCCGCGAGCGTTCTCAGCGCGTTGAAGGTGAACGGCTGAACAAAGTTCATTCCCTCGCTCTGAGCGACGAACGAGGTTCCCCAGATTACAGCCGTAATCAGCAATATCACATTGCCTTTTAGCTTTTTCGACATATTTTTCTCCATAAAAAATTACCGAATAATTATATCACAGTTAACAGCCGTAAAGCAACGATTTTGTCGGCTCAAACGTATTTTTATACACTTTAGCCAAATGAAGCGGCTTCGATTTATGCAATATACCCAGTCACGATTATCAACAAACTGTTGAAAAATCTAAATATATGTGTTATAATGCGATTAATGAATTATAACAACAATATGTAGGGGTGGTAATATGAAATGTCCCAGTTGCGGTTTCGTGGAAAGCAAGGTTATCGACTCGCGTTCAGCCGACGATAACGAGCGTATCCGCCGCCGCAGGGAGTGCCTCAGATGCGGAAAGAGGTTCACAACCAACGAAACAATCGAGAAGGTTCACGTAATTGTCGTCAAGCGCGACAAGAGCCGCGAGAGCTTTGACCGAAACAAGCTGACAAACGGTCTTTTGAGGGCGTGCGAGAAGCGTCCCGTTTCGCTCGAGCAGATTGAGGATATCGTAAACAAAATCGAGAGCAAGGTTCAGTCGAGCCTTGACCGTGAGATTACCACTCAGCAAATCGGCGAGCTTGCGATGGACCAGCTCAAGGATATCGACGAGGTAAGCTATGTGCGTTTCGCTTCCGTTTACCGTCAGTTCAAGGATATCAACACCTTTATGGACGAGCTCAACAAGCTCCTCAAAGACAAATAACCGACGTTTCACGCGGCTCCCGAAGGGGAGCCGTTTTTCTGTTTGAAAAATCCACGAAAATTCGCTCTCAATTGGGATATTTTGCAACATCTTTACAATAAAATTTCAGTAAAAATATTTTTTCCTGTAAAAACTACGGCTTGTACGGAAAATATTGCAAGTATTTTTGATTTATCTTGCAGTTTTATATTGACAAAAACGCTCGGTTTGTATATACTGATATCGTTAATTCTAAAGAATGGAGAATCGATATGTGTGGAATTGTAGGATATGTAGGTCCGCGCGATTGCTCAGACGTGCTGGTTTCGGCGCTGACAAAGCTCGAGTACCGCGGATATGACTCCGCAGGTATTGCTGTTTTCGAGAACGGCAAAATCGAAGTAGCCAAGTCAAAGGGCAGGCTCTCTGACCTTGTAGCGAAAATGGAAAAGGAAGGCAAGCCCCAGGGTCACGCGGGCATAGGTCACACGCGATGGGCAACTCACGGCGAGCCGTCCGACGTCAACTCTCACCCGCATTCGGGCAGACGCGTCACAATCGTCCACAACGGAATTATCGAAAACTATAAAGAAATCAAACAGTTCCTTATCGAGAACGACCGCACCGAGTTCCTCAGCGACACAGACACCGAGGTCGTGGCTCAGCTCCTCGACTTCTACTACGACGGCAACCCCGTCCGCTGTATCAGAAAGGTGCTCCACGAAATCAGAGGTTCGTTCGCGCTCGGAATCGTCTTTGCCGACCGTCCCGACACAGTCTACGCGGTCAGATGTGAGTCTCCGCTGATTGTCGGTCAGGGTCTCGGCGAGGCGTTCATCGCGTCCGACGTTCCCGCGATTATCAAATACACAAAGGATTATTATCTGCTCGAGTACGGCGAGATTGCCGTCCTCAAAAACGGCTCCGCGAGCTTCTGTGATTTCCACGGCAGAATGATTGAAAAGCAGCTCAAAACCGCTGACTTTGACGAGGACAGCGCCGAGAAGGGCGGCTTCCCTCACTTTATGATTAAGGAAATCCACGAGCAGCCGACAGCCGTAAAGACCACAATCACACCGAGAATCGAGAACGGTCTCCCGAACCTCGAGGAATGCGGTATCACTCCCGAAACGCTGAGAAGCTTCAACAACATTTTCATCGTCGCCTGCGGAACCGCTATGCACGCGGGAATGGTCGGCAAGTACGTTATCGAAAAGCTCGCGCGCGTTTCCGTTACGGTTGACATCGCGTCCGAGTTCCGTTACAGAGACCCTCTCATCGGCGAAAACGACCTTGTCATCATCATCAGCCAGTCGGGCGAAACCGCCGACTCGAAGGCTGTGCTCAATCTCGTAAAGGGCACCAAGGCAAAGACGCTCGCAATCGTCAACGTAAAGGGCAGCTCAATCGCCCGTGAGGCGGATATGGTCATCTACACCCACGCGGGTCCCGAAATCGCCGTCGCTTCCACAAAGGCGTATATGGTTCAGCTCGCCGTTATGTATCTGCTCGGCTTCGAGATGGCATACGCGAAGGGCAGAATCACCGAGGACGAATGCCGCCGTCTGACCTCGGAGCTCATCAAAACTCCCGAGGTTATAGAAAACGCGATTGCGGAGCTCGTCGACGACTGCCAGTACATCTCGACAAAGCTCATCACCGCCGACAGCCTGTTATATATAGGAAGAGGACTTGACTACGCGCTCTCGATGGAGGGCTCGCTCAAGCTCAAGGAAATCTCCTACATTCACTCCGAGAGCTACGCCGCAGGCGAGCTCAAGCACGGCACAATCTCACTCATCACCGATGGTATGCCCGTTATCGCGGTTGCCACGCAGAACACTCTGCTCGAGAAAACCGTCAGCAACATCAAGGAGGTCAAGGCGCGCGGCGCTATGACAATCGTTATCTGCGACGAGCTCGCCGAAATCGACGAGGACGCCGCCGACTATACAATCCGCGTTCCGAAAATCTCAGAGGTGCTTATGCCTATGGTAGCTACGGTTCCGATGCAGCTGCTCGCGTATTACACCTCAGTCAACAAGGGCAACGACGTTGACAAGCCGCGAAATCTCGCAAAATCAGTTACAGTCGAATAACAACTCTCAATACACGAAGAGCCGCCTTTTGGGATTATCCGAGGCGGCTCTTCCCTTTCCGAAATCAAAAAAATAATAAATTCTTATAAAACCTATTGACATTATAGGTAATTGGTGTTATAATGACGTTGTCATAAAGACAATAACTCAAAGGAGAATTCAGATGTTTACTTACACAAACCGCAAAGCAAACAGAATAATGTGTTGTCGAATGCTGTACTCCCGAGCATACGACTGCTTTACGCTGTCAGAAAGCTAAGGCGGTTTGTCGGTTAAGACCTATTTGCTCGGGAGCCCTCAAAGCCCTCGGGCTTTTATTATGATAAAAATTAACTATATTTGACAAAACAACATTTGAAAGGATTAATCAAAATGAGTAACTACAGATTTGAAACAAAGCAATTACACGTAGGTCAGGAACAGGCTGACCCCGCCACAGATTCCAGAGCCGTTCCGATTTATCAGACCACATCATACGTTTTCCATAACTCTCAGCACGCCGCCGACAGATTCGGACTCGCGGACGCGGGCAACATCTACGGCAGACTCACAAACTCAACTCAGGACGTGCTCGAAAAGAGACTTGCGGCTCTCGAGGGCGGCAGCGCGGCTCTGGCACTCGCTTCGGGCGCTGCGGCTATCACCTACGCTATCGAGGCTCTCGCGGCTGACGGCGGTCACATTGTGGCTCAGAAAACTATCTACGGCGGCAGCTACAACCTGCTTTCACACACACTTCCGCAGTACGGAATCACGACAACCTTTGTTGACGCTCACAACCTCGCAGAGGTTGAAGCCGCCATCAAGGACAACACCAGAGCGATTTACCTCGAGACTCTCGGCAACCCGAACAGCGACATTCCCGATATCGACGCTATCTCCGAGCTCGCTCACCGTTACGGACTTCCCGTAGTTGTGGACAACACCTTCGGCACACCCTACCTCATCAGACCGATTGAGCACGGCGCGGACATCGTCGTTCACTCCGCCACAAAGTTTATCGGCGGTCACGGCACAACCCTCGGCGGTATCATTGTTGAGTCGGGCAAGTTTGACTGGAAGAAGAGCGGCAAGTACTCGAACATCGCCGACCCGAACCCCAGCTATCACGGCGTTTCGTTCTATGACGCTGTCGGTCCCGCTGCGTTCGTAACCTACATCAGAGCAATTCTGCTCCGCGACACAGGCGCTACAATTTCGCCGTTCAACGCGTTCTTACTGCTCCAGGGCGTCGAGACGCTCTCGCTCCGTCTTGACAGACACGCCGAGAACACCAAGAAGGTTGTTGAGTTCCTTAACTCTCATCCGCTTGTCGAGAAGGTCAACCATCCCTCTCTCCCCGACCATCCCGACCACGCACTCTATGAAAAATACTTCCCGAACGGCGGAGCTTCAATCTTCACATTCGAGATTAAGGGCGGCAAGGAAGAGGCTTGGAAGTTCATCGATAATCTTCAGATTTTCTCGCTGCTCGCAAACGTCGCCGACGTAAAGAGCCTTGTAATCCACCCTGCTTCCACAACTCACTCTCAGCTTTCCGCAGAGGAGCTCAGCGAACAGGGAATCTACGATAACACAATCCGTCTCTCAATCGGCACAGAGCACATCGACGATATCCTCGAGGATTTACAGAACGCCCTCAACTCGTCGGTTAAGTAAAAGCGTTTACTCTTAAAGAATAGTTTTCCCCCCTTCTGTTCTTTTATAATAATAGAAAAAGCAAGGAACCGCGCGGTTCCTTGCTTTTTTTATGTGATATTCAGTTTACCTTAACCTTCAGCTTCAGCACAAATCCGTTTACCCTCAGCTTCAAGGTTGTCGAGCCCTTTTTCAAGCCCTTAACCTTGATTGTCGAAGCGCTGCTTTTGGAGATAATTTTCGCAATCTTTGTGTTGGTGTAGACGTTATTGACCGTGCTCGCCTTGCCTGTGATTGTGACGGACTTGGTCTTGCCCTTCTTCACGGTGATACTGCTCTTCGAAAGCTTCGGCGAGGTCGTAACGCTGACCTTACAGGAGAGATATGTTCCGTTATCAAGGAGCGCGTAGACGGTAGCCGTGCCCTTTCTGAGCGCCGTTACCTTGCCGTTTCTGACAGTCGCGACATTTGTGTTTGTGCTTACCCAGTCCTTGGCTTTGCCGTCGGTGACGGTTAAGCCCGCGGTCTTGCCCGAGCTGAGGCTCTTCTTCGTAAAGTTGAGCTTGGGTGTGACCGTTTCGGGCTCGGTAGTCGGTTCAGTCGTAACAGGCTCTGTTGTAACAGGCTCTGTTGTAGCTGGCTCTGTCGTTACAGGCTCTGTCGTAACAGGCTCCGTCGTTGTGGGCTCCGTCGTTACGGGCTCTGTCGTAACAGGCTCCGTCGTTGCGGGCTCGGTGGTGAAAGGCTCGTCGCCGTTTGTAATTCTGAACGGCAGATTGAGAACGCCGTCGTCAAAGGTGATTGTCAAAGTATGGTCGCCGACGGGAAGGTTCTTTATCTCGGATTTGCCGATGATTACCTTGCCCTGCTGGAGAATCATATTGCTCTCGATGTTCGAGCCGAGGTACTCGCCGTCAACGGCAGCCTTGAAAACCTTTGACTTGGAATCAGTCTGAAAACGGATACCCGAAGAAGCTTCCTTGTCCCAGGTGATTGAGTCGATTTCGCAGTTGATTGTTCTCTGCTCAAAGGGTTCAATCTTGTCGTACTCGCCGTACGCGACAATTCGGTTCGCGTTCTTTGTGAATCTCGTACCTCTGAATTCTTCCTCAACGTCAAGGTCGATTTGTCTTGTGATAACCTGACCGCCCGAGTTGCCGTTTGTATAGGTCAGAACGTGGGTGTCCTTGTCGTAGCTGACAACAATCGCGACGTGGTCAAAGGAACCGCCGTCGCCGTCCCAGTTAAAGAACAGAAGTCCGCCCGGCTTGTACGGAAGCTCAAAGGGGTCGCACTCGGTGTTGTAATATGTATTCCAATAATAGTTCTCGAGCTCTGCGGCGGCGTTCGCTGTGTACCACACCTTCTCCTGATTAAGGTTGAACGAGGTTATCCACGAATCCGCGTCAAACGAATCCGCAGAGGTCGCATAGTAGGAATAGTAGCACTGCTTGAGCTGTTCCTTGTCATAATAACCCGCCTGATACATACACCAGCTCACGAAAATCGCGCACCAGTCGATATCCTCGTACTGTGTGCTCTCGGCTCTGTTCATAACATATCGCTGAGCCCAGCGCGTATACTCGGTGTTGCCTGTCTGGCTGCTGTTCATTCTGAGCTCTTTGCCTGTCCAGAGCAGACCGTCGGCTCTCGCCTGTTCAAGGTCAATTCCCTGAGTGGCATAGTTGTTGTAGCCCTCCTGTGACAGCGCTGCCGCAAGAGTTCTCTCCATAGCGGTCTTGCCCTCGGTCTCCTCAAGCGCGGTCATAAGCTTTGAATAAAACGGCGAGGACTTGTACTCCTCGGAAAAGTCAAAGTCACTCTTTGCCGACGCCGCGGTTGACGCGCAGAGCACACTTGTCAGCAGCACTGAAACTGCGACAAGCAAGCTGAGAATCTTTTTTGATTTCATATAAATTCCTCCTTAAATCACCCGACTAAATCAGCACGCCGTTGCAGTGGTCAACCTCGTGCTGAATAATCTGAGCGGTAAAATCCGTGTAGGTTTTCGTTTCCCACATAAAGGAAGCGTTCTGAAACTTAACCCTGATTGTCTTGTATCTGGTGGTTTTGCGTGCTCCGCCGAGCAGAGACAGACAGCTTTCCTCGGCTTCAAAAGGCGCTGTGCGGCTGACAATTTCGGGGTTGCACATCACAACATAGCGACCCTTGTCGCTGAACGCGATAATCCTGACCGATTTGCCTATCATATTCGCCGCCATTCCGACGCAGGTTTCGCGGTGGAACATCAGCGTGTCGAGCAAATCCTGCGCAATTCCGATATCCTCACGCACAGCTGGACGCGATTTCATCGCAAGAAACATCGGGTCGTGAACAAGCTCTCTTTTCATCTTCGCGCTCTCCTTTGTTTGAGATATTCCCATTCTATCAAAAATCCGCCCGTATGTCCATATGGTAATTGTTTTCAGTTGTAACGAAACGTAAAATCCCCTCAGAGCAGAAGGCTCCGAAGGGATTAGGTCGTGTTATTTTCTTGCTCTTTCGGGCACGCGCTCGTTGATATAGCTGAGCACAAAGTCAAAATCCTCGGGATGAGCGAATACCTGATTGCGCTGAAAAATCCCGTTGACCTTTATCAGATTTCGGCTCGGATACGGCTTCACCTTGCGCACAAGCGAAAACTGCGAGTACATCTCAGCGCGGGCGTTCATACCCACCGCCATAGTCGAAAGGTTGCCCGACGCGGCACCTATAAGGAAGGTCGCGGCGGCAATTTTTTCCGCCTTGCGCGCCTGCTTCGGGAGCTGCCTGTGGTTCACTCCCTTGTTGTCCATCTCAAAGATAACGATGTACTTTCCGCCCATAATCGCCGCGTAAATCAGGTACGACACGACTACAAGCGCAGTCATCACAAGCATAATTATGCCGAAAATCTTGAGCGTGCCAAGCAGCCGTTCGCCGTCCATATCGTTGCTCATAGCGTCAATAATCATTACAAATAGCATAACGCCGAGCATTACAAAAAAGAAAATCTTCCAGATAAGGAACAGGAGCCTCGGGTTCTTGAAAAGGCTGTACTCGTAAATCCAGCGGAATTTGCCGTCCTCACACAGCGCGATGTTCGGAGAAATAAGTCTGCCTTCATTCATTGGCTTCTGCGCCGAGGGCTTTACGCTGCGCGTCTTTGCCTTTCCGTCGGCTTTTTTGGGCGCGGCAGTCTTTATCGGTGTGCCGCATTTCTCGCAGAATTTCGCGGACTCCCTCAGACTGTTTCCGCATTTACTACAAAACATAAGCTCCTCCTCACTCTTAACTCCTTGCGTTTCGGCTGATAATCGTGTGTAATATTGTAGCATGTTTTCATACCGTTGTCATTAGCAATAAGCTAAAACGTTAAGCTTTTTCACCGTCATTTTCCCCGAATTTTCCGCGCCCGTTTTGTGCACTCTTCCCGATAGTCAATAATCTTATACAAATAATCCCCTCAAAGCAGTTATATCCTGCCCCAACTGGCGTATCATACCGCGTTAGATTCTGCCGCGGTCAGTGCGGCGTGTATGAGAGGATTCCGTCATCTCTCCCATCGCCCTAAAAACAGTCCACAGGACTGTTTTCTTTACGGGCTTTTTTCGAGCCCAGTTGTGCTGAAATATTGACCACAAAAGAAAA
>ONAL01000035.1 GCA_900315785.1 uncultured Eubacteriales bacterium | reverse complement strand
TGGATAAATACAATATGAACGAGATCACCGAGAACACATACGAAACGCATTTGTGTACTCTAAAGCGGTTAAAGCCGATTTATAACACACCGTTACAACAGGCCAACGAAACACAAATACGAGCTTACTTACAAAAAAATCTTGATTACTCTAACTCCATTATAAAAAAGAATTTTCAAATGCTAAAATCAACATTTCTTGAAGCCGAGAAACGGGGCATAATTAAAAAATCCCCTATGATTAATATAAAAACACCTAAATCAAATCAGAAAAAAGAAAAAGTCAGAGCCTTAACTGTCGACGAACAACAAAAGCTCATAGATGTTCTGCAAACTCAAGATATCAAATACAATCAGCAGATGCTTTTATCTATGCTTACGGGCTTGAGAATGGGCGAGGTTAACGCTTTGACGGTAAGGGATATAAACTTACGCTTTAAGACAATAAACGTAAATAAGACCATTTCTCGAGGCGCAAAAGGGAAAGCTATTCTCGGAGATGAAACAAAAACCGAAGCGGGTACAAGGATCATTCCAATTACTGACGAAATAAAGCCCCTTATATCTGAATGTGTTAAGTATAGCGACGACTTTTTATTCCTTACCGGCAGCGGAAACTTTGTAACTACAAATCAAGTCAATATGGAATTACAAAGAACGCTGAAAAAGTATGATATTATCGACGAGAATGTAAGAGGTAAAATTTCCTGTCATTCTCTCCGTCATACTTACGCTACCCGCTGCATCGAGGGCGGGATGTCAGCAAAAATATTACAGCGCTTACTCGGTCATACTGACATTACAATTACAATGAATACATATTGTGATGCGTTCGAGCAATTTGAAACAGAGAACATAAAAAAGGTTAATGAATATATGAAGCAAAAGGGCTTAACTCTAAATGCTTATGTAAGCTAAACGGTCACCAGCACCAAAAACCAGTCACCCAATTTCGGGTGACTGGTTTTTTATTTCAGATTAAGTGACCGGACTTGAAGCCGACCGTTAAGAAAACCGTCCTGTGGACGGTTTTTAGGGAGGAGCGGTGATGCGCATTATAGCTATGCTCACGCCGCAACAAACGAGATGGAGAGCTTCGAGATATGGAGCGCAGGTCACCAGCACCAGTATGAGTGTTCATAACGAATTAAGTTATGGACGCTCATTCTTTTTTAGCCTGTTATTCTGAATTTGGCTTTACAAATTCTATGCTCGCAAAAGCAATAGACTAATAGATTGAAACTACTCGTCTAATGTGTTACAATTAACTAAATAAAGACAAATTTATCTACCCGACACATATGTCTACCGCATAAAAACGGCATTTTCTCACTTTATGTCGTGTTCAAAAGCTGCGGTTTGCGTTATGATTTGTGTCAGGAAAGGAGAATAACCGTATAGATCAAAAAAGAATCGGCTCATTTTTGCGGGAGCTGAGAACAGAAAAAGGCATGACGCAGGAACAGCTCGCTGAAAAGCTGAACGTTTCGGGCAGGACTGTGTCACGCTGGGAAAACGGCAACAATATGCCCGACCTATCGATCATTGTTGAGCTTGCGGATTTTTATGACATTGATATACGCGAGCTTCTTAACGGAGAAAGGAAAAGTGAGGAAATGAACGAAGATTTAAAAGAAACACTGGAAGCGGTTGCTGAGTATTCAACCGAAGAAAAGAAAAAGCTGAAAAAGGAATTGACTACATATACAGCAAGCTCCGCTTTGTTTTTCGGATTGCTTGTAATAATAACCGTATTGAATCTGACGAGAGTACACAGCTCGTTTCAGATATTTGCGAACTTTTTATCGATAATGGGCTTAGTCTATTCCGTAACGAGCGTTGTAAAGCTGCGTCAGTTGACAGGAAAAATGAACAAAAAGTCTTTTAATAACTACATCACGATACTGTTGATTATTGCCGCGGTTTTTGTTGCAGTTGCAATCTTTTTTATGTTTTTGGCAGAAGG
The DNA here is from genome assembly GCA_900315785.1 of uncultured Eubacteriales bacterium. Classification (GTDB taxonomy): domain Bacteria; phylum Bacillota; class Clostridia; order Oscillospirales; family Acutalibacteraceae; genus Ruminococcoides. The sequence goes on along the minus strand of ONAL01000035.1, from coordinate 19,191 downwards.
AGTTCCTTTTTTCGGGTGGACTGTAGAATAATTTTTGGAGAGCGTTATGGAAGTATTGGGTGAAATTTTCATCTGGATAGTAGGCGGTATTGCAGAAATCATAGGCGGCACGGTTGCCGAAAATATCGGTGATAAATCCAAAAGCTCTGTAAAAGGAGTGATTATCGCCGTTATAATCGGATTAGTGACTTGTGCGGCTATTATTGCGCTCGGTTTTGCAATGTTTTATTTGTTTGCAAAAGATTTGGCGTTTGCGGGCTTTGCCGTCGGTTTAGCGGCATTCCTTTTAATTGTTTTGTTTGTCGCAGTAGTCGTAACTTTGATTCAACGAAAAGGAAAGAATCATAATGTATAATCATATTAAAAGGATTATAATCGGTATAACAATCGGAATAATTGTCGGCTCAATTATAGGCGCTTTGGGCTTTTACGGAGTAATCCCGCGTGAATTCAGGGACTCAACAACCTACGCAACCGTAAAAATGTGTATAGGTCTGATTGTTCTTATTGTGGACTTGCTCTGCGTATGGGGCAGAATAAAACCAATTATTGATAAGCATATTGATAAAAACGGAAAGTCCGCGACGGGAACTATTGAAAGCGTCCGCGTTATTTCTCATCCAAAACATTTTACTGACGACGAATGGAGCAGACCGTCGCGCTTTGCCTGTGTGATTTCTTATAATACAGATAAGGGGAAAATCACAAAGGAATATCCTCCCACACCTCTGACAAGCGAGCGTGAGCTGTATCCTTTCTCCTTAGAGGAAGGTAATGAAATACCGATAAAATATCTGAAAAAAATCCCAAAGATGTCCATAATCAACAACGAGAGATTAAAAATGGCATATAAAGCGGAGCATAGTAACGATTTGATCCACCTTGTTATGATACCGACAATTATCACGGCTTTGTATATCATAGCAATAATAATGATTTGACCGAAAATGTTGAAAAACTGTAAATCCGTAATGAACACTCGTACCAAAAAAGGGACATTCGAAAGAATGTCCCTTTTTTGGCGCTGATTAGTGACCGGACTTGAAGCCGACCGTTAAAAAAAGTCCTGCGGACGGTTTTTTCAGTTTTATTTATCTTTGCCGTTCTTTTTGATGTACTCGACGTGCTGATATGTCGAATTTTCCGCTCGGCGCTTCATTGTGTTATAGCACTCGTTTCGCAGAAATGCCTGATTCTGCTTCGGCGTTTTGTCCGCGTTAGGAAAGAATGGTCCGTCGATGTACACGGTGGTTTTGGGGAAATTCAGCAAACGCTGTTTCCTGTACGTGACCGTAAAGCAGAAAACGGGTTTTTTTGTCTCGGCGGGATAGCGGAACGAAACGTCCGTGAACGGTCGGATATCAGTAAAGTACGGCCAGATATGCGCCTCGGGATAGACGGAAATCACGTGGTTTCGCTCGGAGTGTTCCTTTATTGCGTTTCGGAAATTCTTCATACCCGCAAGGCTGTTCGGAATCGGAATCGCGCCGAGGTCCTCGACAATGCGCTTTATTCCGCGAATCGAAACGCTGTCCGCGCTCGTGATGATGTACGCCTTCTTGGGAAACGTAATCAGCGCGGGAGAGTACGCGTCGCCCGCGGTTCGGGTGTGGTTTCCGTATAGAAAGTAACCTGTTTTTCTGTAGGGCTTGAGCTTCTTTCTGCCCACGATTTTTTCGTGATAAACGACCTTTTGCATAAGAAACACGAGCGGAACGGCGATGATATAGTAAAGGATAAACGCGAGGACGCGTCTGACGGGACTTTTCGGAAAGTACGGATAATCTGGCGGAAGCTTCTTCTGGTCTATGTCGGTATTCGCGAAATCGTCGTTAAATTCGTCGGAGTAGTAAATGGTCTTTTTCATTTTCTCTTTTTCTCCACGGTTTGTGTAAGCATTTTTTCCATTTGTTCCATACAGTCGCCCAGTCCGAACGCTCTGCTGCGCACCTCGTATTTCTTTCTGTATTCCTCGATTTTGTCCCTGTTTTCGTAGAAATACTCTATCTTTTCGCACAAGTCCTGCGCGTCGTTCTTTCTGAAAAGCGTTCTGTCGCCGACGGCAAAAAACCTCGTAGCGCTGCGCTCCGAATCGGAGATAACTGCCGTCAGTCCGCACACAATCGCTTCCATACACGCGATAGCCTCAATCTCAATGATTGCGGTGTGGACGTAAAGGTCGGAGCCGTGGAACGCGTCGATGAGACCGCTTCGGCTGAAAAACCTGTACTCGCACTCGACGTTGTTTTTGTTTGATAATCGTTGGAGCTTTTTGCGCATAGGACCGTCGCCTGCGAAAATAACCCGTATGTTGTCGCGGTATTTTGACCTCGCGACGGCGCGGATTAAGACCGCCTGAGCCTTTTCCTTGCTGTATCTTCCCGCGCAGATGATTGTGAACTTTTCGTTTTCCTCGCGCTTTGGCGGCTCGGCAAAGAAATCGTCGTTAACGCCGTTTGATATAACATAGTACGGAATCTCGCAGCGCGTGTGCTGATGAAAAACCTGGCGGATAAACTCCGTCGGGTAGTGAATCGCGTCAACCTTTCGGTATACCTTGCGGTAAAAGTTTTTGTACACAAGGTGGTTAATAAACGGAATATTTATAGCCCCGATGTGCGAGGTAAAATTCTCCGCCTGACAGTGAAAGCTCGCCGTAATCGGCTTGTTGAGTCTAAGGGCGATTTTGAGCGCGCTTCTCGACAGCATAAACGGAATTTGCAGATGTACGATGTCCGCCTTTTCGATGACGCTTTGAAGAAGCTTTTTGTCGGGCTTCGCGAGCGCGACGCCGTTGTTTTTGAGAACTCGGTTTAAGGGCGCGCCGAGGTTGAGCGTCGGAACCGTAAAATAGTCCCCGAGCCCTTCCTTTGTTTTGTCGGGTGACACCACATACACCGTGTGACCCTTATCTCTCAGATAGTTTATTAAATTGATTGTTGCTATGACCGTGCCGTTGTTGGCTTTCCCGAGCACGTCGCAAATAATCGCAATTTTCATATCACATTCCTCGTATCCAATTATATGACAAAAGGCGACCGAATGCAACTGCCGAGGGTAAATGTAAATTTTTGTAACTATTCAGCACCCCAACCCCAAAACAGATTGATCTGACCTAGTAAAGCCATCTTGACCGCATGATAGGAATCGAATCCGTTTTTTCTGGCGGTACTGATGAATGACATTATGTCCAAATATTCCTCTGCGCCGGTTCTGCTTCTGAAGCAGCCGCAGACCTTGGTCTTGGTTTTGATATTTCTGATGTCGCGCTCGGCTTGGTTGTTGTCAAACGGAACACTGAGCTTTTCTATAAATAGGCAGACTGCTCCCTTGTATTTTTGAAGCCTGTCGATGAGCGCAAGTATTTTACCGCGTTTCACTCTGCCGCGCTTTTTCTTGGGGTTAACCCGTTCGGGATTCTCACCGTAAGCGTCTTTTATGATATTGTCATATTCACGCTTGTATTTTTGAATCGTGAACACACTAAGTGCTTCTTTTCCTGCGGCGATTGCCTTATCTTTGGCTCTTTTCATTCGCAAAAGCAGCTTTTTGAACTTGCCTGCCCAAGTTTGTTCCGGGTGATTCTCCATTATACCATTCAGTTCTCTCAAAAGATGAGCGCAGCATACAGAATGCGTCACATCGTCAAACTTCCAATAGGAAGCCCAGCTATCGTGGACGACGATGCCGCGATAATCGGGAAGGACGCCCACGGATTTTATGCCTTCATAACCACGCTTTTTACTCACTGTCATATAGGTATAGTTTCCGTTTGATACATTGTGAACCCAGTGCAGCTTGCCGTCTATATTTGTCCCTGTTTCGTCACAGTGAACCAACGGACTTTCTGACAGCTTGCTACGTATTGTCTCAAGCGCGGGCTTTATCTTCTCAGCACAACGGCTGACGATGTTTTTGATTGTGCCTGTGGAAAGCGGTATATTGAATATGCCGCCTAATATTTCATGGATTCTGTTGACGCTGACCGCGCCTATGGTATTAAAGGCAACAACAAGCGCTTGCAGATTGTTGCCGTATTGTACATTCGCTTTTACGTCTTTCGGAAAATCGCCTGTCTTTGATTTGCCGCAAAGAGGGCACACTTCGACACATAGCTTTTCGTGAGCGGTGATATTGACTTCAACCACTGCATCAATGACGTTGCGTGTTTCCTTAACGCAGGCTTTTTCCGCGCACTTGTCCCGATAAGGACAGGAAGTACAGTCGGCGTGCATATGCCGCTGGACTTCATCAGGCGCGGAAAGAACAGCGAGATGAGTTCCCTGATGTCCTTTTTGACCGCCGCGTTTCTTACCGCTTTTCTCACGCAGACTTTTAGGCGCTTTCTTAAAGCCGTCTGTTGACGGCGGTTTGGAGCTGTTGCCGGAGTTTTTGTTAAGTTGCTCGCGCAGTTCTTTGATTGTCGCGTTGAGTTCATCAATGATTTTTGATAAATCATTTACGGTTTGATTCAAGTTATTAATTTGCTCAATCTGCATTTGATTTTGCTTCATCAAAGACTCGATAAACTCTTGTGTAACCGGCATTTGCTCCACCGCCTTTCGTTGCTTCTATTATACCATAGACAACGATGTTTGGCTATACCACTGCGTTTTGACGGTTGTGCATTTTGACGAACCGGATTTTTCAGGGACGTTTTTATTGCCTCTGGAGAGAATAGCGTATGACATATTCATACTTTTTTCATTCGCAAGCCTGCTATTCGATATTTCAAAATTTCTTTTGTGCAGGTATACAATTTTTTCGTTCTGAATAAAGATTTTATTTTTTTAAAAAGTTTAAGTTTTTTTTAAGGGTTTTAAGGTAAACTCCAGACAGAACAAAAGAAACGGAGGCAATCTTATGAATATCCAGACAGTTTTTGAAAGGACAGAGAAGAAATACATCCTCACACTCAGCCAGCGCAACGCGCTGCTCAGGAAGATTTCAGAATATATCAAGCCCGACGAATACGGCGAAAGCACCGTGAACAGCCTTTACTTTGACACGGACGACGACAGGCTCATCCGAACCTCGCTCGACAAGCCGCTCTACAAGGAAAAGCTCAGGCTCAGGAGCTATTCAACTCCCAGGCGCGACAGCAACGTGTTCCTCGAGCTCAAGAAAAAGTTCAACGGCGTTGTGTACAAGCGGCGCGAAACTCTCAACTACGAAAGCGCTATGCAGTACATCTACAACGGAGAATTCCCGACGGATTCGCAGATTATGCGCGAGATTGACTGGACAATGAACTTCTACAGCGGACTTCGTCCCAAGATGTTCATAGCCTACGACAGAACGGCATTCTACAGCAAGACAGACCGCGAGCTGAGAATCACCTTTGACCGCAACCCGAGGTTCAGAACCGACAATCTTGACCTCGCCAAGGGAAGTCGCGGCGAACGGATTCTTTCTCCCGACCTCTGTATTATGGAGGTCAAGGCGCTCAAATCAATGCCGCTGTGGCTCTCAAGAGCGTTGAACGATTTGAAAATTTTCCCTGGTTCGTTCTCAAAATACGGAACAGCCTACACAACAGTAATGCAAAGAAAAATGAACGGAGGTCAGAACTGTGCTTAATACTTTATTTTCCGCAATCTATTCGAACACATTTACAATAGACGTTTATCTCATCTGTACCGCGGTTTCGCTGGTACTCGGAGCGATTGTCGCTCTCACCGCAAACTTCAGAGCAAGGCTTTCAAAGAGCTTTCTCTTGGCGCTTTTCCTCATACCCGCAATCGTCCAGACGGTAATTATGCTCGTAAACGGCAGCGTCGGAACAGGCGTCGCGGTAATGGGCGCGTTCTCGCTGGTACGCTTCAGAAGCGTAGCAGGAAGCGCAAAGGAAATAGTCAGCATTTTCCTCGCAATGGCGGCAGGCCTCGCGACAGCTATGGGCTATCTCGCTTTGGCAGTGCTCTTTGTCGGTATCATCTGCATAGCGATGTTCGCGGCGTCCTTCATCAGACTTAAGGACCGCGACGACCTCGTCAGAGAGCTCAAAATCACAATCCCCGAGGACCTCAACTACGCTCACAGCTTTGACGACCTTTTTGAAAAGTACACTCACAGCTCCAAGCTCTTAACAGTAAAAACCTCAAATATGGGCAGCCTTTACAAGCTCATCTATAACGTAGAACTCAAGAACGAGGACGATATGCAGAGCTTCATCGACGAGCTCCGCTGCCGCAACGGCAACCTCGAAATCGCGCTTCTCGTGCCCGCAGTGGCGGAAGCGACATTATAAAATTTTAAAAATTCTTCATAAGAGAGAAGGGTAACAATGAAAAAGCTATTTTGCGCAATACTCGGCGCTTTGATAATTTCAACATTCGCATCGTGCGGCAGCACAACAACCACAAAGACATCAAGCTCTGTCAGCGCGTCTCAGACGTCGGCGAGCAAGAGCACATCAATCGTAGAGGTCACCGACGGCGACTATGACCTGAGCTTCTCGGAGCGCGACAGCGACTCGTCCTATGACGAGAGCTCGGCGGTGAAGATTACCTTCTCCGACTCAAAGGCTGAGTCCTCGTCCGACAGCGTCAAGGTCTCGGGCAGCGAGGTCACAATCACCGAGGAGGGCACCTACATTATCTCGGGAACATCCTCCGACGGCAAAATCACCGTCAAGGCTGACGAAAACGCCAAGATTCAGCTTGTGCTCCACGGCGTGAACCTCACATCGAGCGGCTCGGCAATCGTTGTCGAGAGCGCCGACAAGGTTTTCGTAACTCTGGCGGACGGCAGCGAAAACGTCATCAAGGACGCGTCCTCATACTCCGAGAAAATCGGCGATACCACGGTTGACGCTGCGATTTTCAGCAAATGCGACCTCAGCATTAACGGCAGCGGCAAGCTCACCGTAACGGGCAGCTTCAAGCACGGCATTGTCAGCAAGGACGACCTCGTTATCGCGGGCGGCGACATCACCGTAACGGCGGCTTCGACAGCGCTTGAGGGCAATGACAGCGTCAAGATTAAGGACGCGACGCTCACCGTCAAGGCAGGCAGCGACGGCATCAGAGCTACCAACACCGAGAAAACAGGCAAGGGCTTCGTGTATATCGCGAGCGGAACTGTTAAGATAGAGTCCGAAAAGGACGGCGTCCAGGCGGCAACACTCCTTCGTATCGACGGCGGCGACATCGACATCACCACAGCCGACGGAGCTGGCGAGGTCAAGTCGGGCGAGGAAATGGGCTTCGGTCAGGGCTTCCAGTCAAGCTATGACACCGAGGACAGCGAAAGCGCAAAGGCGCTCAAATCCGAATCGGAGCTCACCGTAACAGGCGGCAAAATCAACATCAGCTCCTCTGACGACGCAATCCACGCTAACGAAAGCGTTCACATCACAGGCGGTACAATCACCGCGGCGACAGGCGACGACGGTATCCACGCTGATTCTACCCTCACAATTGACGGCGGTGACATCACAATCACCCAGAGCTACGAGGGTATAGAGGCGGGAGAAATCACCGTCAACGACGGCAACATCTCAGTAACCGCAAGCGACGATGGCTTCAACGCGGGCGGCGGAGACTCGGGAGAAGGCGGACAGGGAATGTTCGACGCTGACGCGAGCAAGACGCTCACAATCAACGGCGGCTATGTATACGTCAACGCTGACGGCGACGGACTTGACTCCAACGGTTATCTCACCATTACAGGCGGCACAGTCCTCGTAAGCGGTCCTCAGAACGACGGCAACGGCGCTCTCGACTATGGCACCGAGGCAAAGATTACAGGCGGCACGCTTGTCGCAATCGGCAGCAGCGGAATGGCTGAGACAATCACAGGCGACGGTCAGTGTACGATTATGACGGACGTCACAACCCAGAGCGGCGGCACACTCTGCTCGCTGGTTGACTCGGACGGCAACGTAATCGCTTCGTTCACCGCTTCAAAGCAGTACTCAAACGTCGTATTCAGCTCACCCGAAATCAAGTCGGGCGAGACCTACAAGATAATATGCGGCGGCACAAACTCCGAGGCTGACGATAACGGATACGCGAGCAGCGGCACCGTAAGCGGCGGAACCGAGGTCGCTGAAATCACAATGGATTCCGACAACTACTCTAACGGCGGCTCAAGAATGGGCGGCGGTCAGGGAGGTCCTGGCGGCAACGGAATGCCGCAGATGGGCGGATTCTAAATCTCCTTCAAAATTGGCTCCAGGTGAAATGCTTGGAGCCGATTTAATTTGTGAATTTAAGGGTTTTTTAAGGCTTGCCGATTATACTTGTAACTGTTATAATACAGATGAGGAGATGATACCGTGAACATACTGATTGTAGAGGACGAAAAGCGACTCGCCAACGCCCTGAAACAGATTCTTTTGGAGCAGAAATATATGGCTGACGTTGTCAACGACGGCAACGACGGTCTCGACTACGGATTGAGCGGAATTTATGATTTGATAATTCTCGACGTAATGCTCCCGTACCGCGACGGGTTCGAAATTGCCGCCGAGCTCCGCAAAAACAAGATTGAAACTCCCATCCTTATGCTCACCGCCAAGGACACAATCCACGACAAGGTCAGCGGACTTGACAGCGGAGCCGACGATTATATGACAAAGCCCTTTGCTCCCGAGGAGCTTCTGGCGCGTATCAAGGCGCTCACACGCCGCAGGGGAGAGGTTATCCTCGACAAAACCGAGTTCGGCGACTTCAACTTCAACGCGTCCACCAGCACGCTCTCCAAGGGCTCAAAGGAAGTACATCTCAACTACAAGGAAGCCGAGATTATGAAGCTTCTTATCGCGAACCGCGATATCATCATCTCGAAAGAGGACATCATCACCAAGGTCTGGGGCTATGACAGCGACGCGGGCAACAACAATGTCGAAGCGTACGTCAGCTTCCTTCGCCGCAAGCTCAACTTTATCCAGTCCTCAACCGAGATAAAGTCGGTAAAGAAGCTCGGCTACAGATTGGAGAAGCGCAATGATTAACAGATTAAGACGACATATTATCTTTGTGAATATGCTGCTCGTCGGAATTGTAATTCTGATGATTGTCTCCGTCGTGTGCGTCAACAGCTATTCCACCGCCCTCGGCGACCTTGAGCACGGTCTCAACAGAATAGTCGACAACAGCGGCAGGAACGAAGAACGCTTTGACCCGAACAACGGCGAAAAAAACAATAACACTGACAGCTCAGAGGGCAGTACCGACAGCACCGAGCCTGTCACAACACAGCCTCAGGTTATCGGCAAGCCCAATATGCGCGGCGAGCACCCTCTTATGCTCAGCTCGTACATCTATGTTGAGGTCGACAGCGACGGCAACATCGTCAAGAGCACAGAAAACGGCGTCACAATCGACAGCGATGACCTTTCCGAATGCGTCAAAACCGTTCTGGAGAGCAGCGCGCTCAGCGGTCAGCTCTCGGACTACGGACTTGTCTACGCGAAGAACGGAAAGCTTGAGAACACGAGCATTGCCTTTGCCGACAACTCATCGGTCTATTCGACCCTCGGCAACACAATGCTCGTCGGCGGAGTGCTCCTCGCAGCAAGCCTTGTGGTAATCTTCCTGATAAGCCTCGGGCTTTCGTCGCTCGCTGTAAAGCCTGTCAAAAAGGCTTGGGAACAGCAGAAGCAGTTTGTCGCGGACGCGTCCCACGAGCTGAAAACTCCGCTGACGGTCATTCTCGCCAACAACAACATTATAATGTCGCACAAGGATTCCACGGTAGCCGACGAGCGCCAGTGGCTTGAGAGCACAGAGGAAGAGGCGCAGCATATGAAGAAGCTCATCGACCAGATGCTCTTCCTTGCAAAGTCCGACGCGGGCACCTCAAACATCGAGCTCTGCGACGTTGATTTCAGCGAAATCGCCGAAGCGACTACGCTCAACTTCGAGCCCGTAGCGTTTGAAAAGCAGATTATGATTGATTCGGAAATCGATTCCCAAATTGTTCTGCGCGGCAACTCGCTCTGGCTCAACCAGCTTTCGCACATTCTGATTGACAACGCGGTCAAGTACGCGGCTCCCGATACAACAGTCACAATCCGACTCAAACGCAGAGAAAACGCGGTTGAGTTCTCGGTCAACAACCTCGGCAGCGTGATTTCCGAGGAAGAGCTCGAGCACATCTTCGACCGCTTCTACAGAGCCGAAAAGTCCCGCACAACCAAGGGCTACGGTCTCGGTCTTTCAATCGCAAAGCGGATAACCGAGGAAATGAACGGCAGACTCACCGCGGCGAGCAACGAGACTGACGGCACAACCTTTACCGCAATGTTTAAAACAGTATAACAATAACTAAACTGACCTCAGAGCTTGGGCTCTGAGGTCAGTTGTTTATCTTATGGTTTTTTCAAATTTGTTTCCGCACTTGGGACAGCGGATTGTGTGCTTGCCCTTGATGTTCTTGACTCTGAGCTGAGCCTTGCACTTGGGACATTTGTAGTAACGGTGGGTTCTGCCGTCTCTGAATCGCTTGTAGGTCAGCTTGAACCAGCCCGTGACTGCGCTGATAACAGGCTTCACAATGCGGTTTTCCTCGCTTCGCCTGTAGAGGTTTGTGGACAGCATTCTGAACACCGCAAGTCCCAGCAGCGCCATCGATACAAGCTGCAGAATTAATCTGATGTGCCAGTTCCAGAAGAACCTAGCCACAATCGAAACGATTATCGAAAGCACCAGAAGCGCGCCGTTGAGCTCGTCAAAGCCGTTGCGCCCTTGCATAAAGTTTGCGAATTTGTACATAAAATTTCTCACTCGAATCACCTTCCAAAATTGTAGCATTGAGCGGAGAATCTTTCAATGTACAAAATCGTCATTTTATAAAGATATCAACAATATCGAGCCGCTGCGTCGTCAGAAGCCCGAACCTGTCCGCGGCTTCGTTCTCGTCAAGCTCGAGATTGTAGAGGTTGTAGCTGGTGTTCACGTAAGGGTTGTGCTTGCTCAGCGAAATCATCGTCATTGTCGTGAGCTGGAACAGCGCCGCGACGAGCAGCAGCGTCACCTTCGCGGGGATTCGGATTCGCCTGAACGCAAACACCTTGCCGCCGACAAGCAGATTGAACACAAACGGCACAAGCATAACGGCGACAATCAGCCCGCGCTCCGTCAGCGCCTTCCACAGCGCGTCAAACTCAATCGGAGACGGCTTCGAAAACGTGAAAAAGTGCTTTTCCGCAACCCTGTAAAGGAGCTGGAACGCGAACCAGAAGCAGATTATAAACGTGAAGATGTTGCTCAGAATTCGGTTGACCTTCTGCGAAAACAGCGTGCATATGAACGTCAGCACCGCCGAAATCGGTACCGACAGCGTGAAGGTGTAGAGCAGGCTGTTGAACCCGAAGCTCTCGAGCAGGCTCAGCCTGAGCACCAGCTCAAGGAAGAGAATGAGAATCAGAAAGTAGAAAACCGTGATAAAGTTGCGCGTGTATTCCTTGCGTTCAACGTAAATTCCGAAACCGTCGCCGTAGTCCTCGGGGTCGCGCGTGTTTTCCCGTATCGGCTTGGGCTTCCGTCTGCGCTTCTTGACAGGCTCGGTCTCGCCCGTGAAAACGTCGTAGTCGGGAAACTCGTTAAACATATCGTTCAGTCCGCTCATATTCTCCTCCTTTCGCATATTGTAAAAGTCTTAGTTGTTCTGTAATTTCTTGATAACCTCTGCGGGGTTTTCCGCCTTGAAAACGGCTGTGCCCGCAACTGCTACGTCAACGCCCGCCTCGGCGCAGAGCGCAATGTTTCCTTCGCCGATACCGCCGTCGGCTTCGATGATAACGTCAAGACCGCGTCGGGTGATTTCGTCCTTGATAGCCTTGATTTTCGGGAGCATATCCGCCATAAAGCTCTGACCGCCGAAGCCGGGTTCAACGGTCATAACAAGCACCATTTCGACCTTGTCGAGACAGTCAAAAACCGCCTCTGCGGGTGTTTTGGGCTTGAGCACAACTCCCGCCTTGACGTTTCGGGAGTGGATTTTGTCTATTGTTTCGTTGACGTCGGAGTCGCTCTCGACGTGAAAGGTAATGATGTCGGCGCCCGCGTCACAGAAATCGTCGATATATCTGAGCGGTTCGGAAATCATCAGGTGCACGTCAAAGGGCTTGTCCGTGAAGCTTCTCACATATTTGATGACAGGCGCGCCGAAGGTGATGTTCGGCACAAAGTGACCGTCCATAACGTCGAGGTGCATATAATCTGCGCCCGCCAAATCCATACGGCGGATTTCCTCGCCGAATTTCGAAAAGTCGCAGGATAAAAGCGACGGAGCTATTAACATAATGTTGCCTCCTAGTTACGCCAGATAAGCGGCGAAATCAACGCTGCAACAGCCCAGAACAGCGCGTAGATAAGTATCTGCATTGTGCCGAGAACCGCGGTCGTAGCGTAAAGCACGAGAGCCGAGACAAGCAAAAGTCCCAGAATCATCGCGATAAGCTGAATAACGATTGCCAGCGAGATGTTGCTCTTTATGGACACACAGCCCGCAACGCCTCTTATCATCGAGGCAAGCTTGCCCCTTGTGCCGAGATATGCTCTCGACTTTTCCTCAACCTGGGACTGAGCTTCCTTGCAGACGTTGCCGAGACCTGTCGGGAGAATCTTGACCGTTCTGTAGAACAGACCGAAGTCCTCGCATACCAGGTCAGCCGTGATGTTGCAGTCGGTGGTGTGAATCAGATAGCAAAGCTCGCTCTGCTCGCCGCGTCTGAGCGCGTCGGCAATATCGGGGTCGGGGGTGTATGTGGTAACGAACATCGAGATGAGCTCGCCAGCCTGTGCCAGATATGTAATCTGTCTGCCTTCTATGAGGTATTTCTCCTCGTAGTCCTCAGACGGAGTTTCAATGTTGTATTTGTGCATAAGCGTGCGGTTTCCGACGAGAATTCTCTCGCCGTCAACGCGTCCGACAAGACCCATTCCGTCCTCGTAGAGCACGCTCTCAACCTCGGGGAGCTTGATTCCGTGCTCGCCCGAAATCATCGTGCGGTTGAACACAGCCGCCATCGGGCTTTTGGCTTCCTTGAGCACTGCCGCCGCGGCAAGCACGCTTTCGTCGGTGCGGTGGTTTGCAAAGGTCTTGATACCGTCGAGCTTTACGCAGCCCTCGGGATAAAGGTCGTTCGAATCAACCATAACGGCGTTCGTATCGCAGAACTGCTTTACGGACGGATAGCCCGCAACCATAGCGCCGTTCTTGTTGAGCTTCCTGCACATCAGCCTCATCGGCAGATTAACCGCGAGCAGTGTGCATATCGGAATGCTGACCGAGGTCATAACCGCCAGAGTGTCGATAGCGCCCGTGAAGGACGAGTACATAACGCCGTACATAATCGCCACAATCAGCGAGCAAATCGTCGTAACGGGTGCAATCTTACCCGCCAAATCCTCGCTCGGGTCGGGAGCGTAGGAGATTTTCAGGAAGTTTGAGAGGAAGCCCGTCTTGTGGTGATATGTGATAATCGGACGGTCGGCGGGAGCCGAGTTGAGCATCTTCCTCGCGATATCCTCGTTGGTGTAAATCTTGACCGCGTGGGTCGGAGTTTCGTTCGAAATAAACTTGAAGTTATCCTTGACTCTGAGCACCATCATCAGCTTGCCGATACAGTTGCAGAGGAAGCCGAAGGTAACGATAATCGAGTAGAAATTCACGTCAAAGCCGACCTGAGAGCCGAGCCTGAACAGCGACACAAGCGCCTGAATACCCATACCGATTGAAGCAATCGCGAGCGCCGTGTCCGAATTGCCCCGAAGCTTCACCAGCGGCGTGAGACCCGAGTAAATCGTTATCCTGTTAACAAATATTACCACACCTGTAAAAATCAGGTTGAGAATTGTATAGACAATCGCGGCGTTGGGGATACCCGAGAGCATAGCCTTGGGGAAGAATCCGACCAGCACGGTGATTACAAGCTGCAGAAACGTGATGATACACATAACGGAGCTTCGGATAAAGAGCTTTCTGATGTTGAGGTTCAGCTCATAGAGAATGCTCTTCGAATCCTCCTGACCGCCGTAATCCTCGACGGTGACGACCTGATTAACGGGAACGTCGGAGTCGTCCGAATCGTCGTTGGAGAAGAAGCCCACGACCGCCGACAGCACCTTTTCCTGCTTGGTGCGTCTGTCGCCCGCTTCTCTGACTTCCTCGATTTTCGCCTTCTCGGACTTTATAACCTCGGAGATTGACGGATTTTTGGAGCGCAGATACTGCTCGTATTCGCCCTTGACGACCTCGGAGAAGCGACCCGCCTTGACGTGGATTTTGTCCACCTCGCTCTCTTCCTTGTAAACGGGAACCTTGGAGCGAACGGTCTTTGCGTCGGGAGACGGCTTCTTTACGCCGAATTTCTTTTCGTAGTTGCCTGCGTAGGAGCTCTTGCCCGCGGGCTTTTTGAGAATCTCCAGCGAATCGTCGCCTGTCGAGAACATCGAGCCGATTTCTGGGTCAACCTCCGACAGCTCGGGGCTGTCCTCGATAACGTCGTCGGCGACCTTTGCGCCCTCGGGAATCTCGGGTGTGAGGTTGACTACCTCGTCCTCGTCGGGCTCGGGAGCGTCCATCATAATCTGGGCCTGCATTGTGGTTGCGGTTTTCTCGTCCTTAATCTGATTGGGGTCGGGCTCCTTGTCGAGGTCGAGCGGATTGTTGTTCGTCAGCCTGACCTGCTTGTCCGTGTTTGAGAAAATCTCGTCCATCTCGGGTTTTGCCCTGTATTTTTCGGCAGCCTTCCGCATAGCGTCCTGTTCCGTGATATAACGCGTCTCGGCGAGGATTTTTTCGAGCTTGAACTCCTCCTCGTTCTCGGCTCCGTTATCCACGGAAATATCTATCTTCTGGCTTTCTTCAATAGATTTGTTGTTCTTCATAAATTACCTCTTTCAGACGACACCGCGTACATCAGCACGCCCGCGGCGACCGATGCGTTCAGCGAGTTGATACGTCCTTTCATCGGCAGAGATACGATTTCGTCACATTTTTCTCTGACAAGTCTGCCTATGCCTTTTCCTTCGTTTCCGATAACGAGCGCTACGGCTCCGTCGAACCTGCAGCTGTTGTACGGCGTTCCGTTCATATCGGCGCCGTAAACCCACATGCCGCGCTCCTTGAGCTTGTCCAGCGTGTTCGCGATATTAGTAACGCGCGCTACGGGAACGTATTCCACGGCTCCAGCGCTCGCCTTTGATACCGCAAAGCTCAGCGCCGCGCTTCTGCGCTTCGGAATAATCACGCCGTGTGCTCCCGCGCATTCCGCCGTTCTGATTATGGCTCCGAGATTGTGCGGGTCCTCGATTTCGTCAAGCACGATGATAAAGGGCTTTTCGTTCCTTTCCTCGGCAAGCGCGAAAATATCCTCGACCTCGGCGTATTCCTTGACCGCGGTAAACGCCGCGATTCCCTGGTGATTCGCTCCGCCCGAGAGGTAGTCGAGCTTCTTTGCGTCGACTTCCTTAATCGGAATGCCCTTCTTCTTGGCTCTCGCGAGAATACCGACAATCGCGCCGTTCTTGGCTCCTCTGGCGACGAGCACCTTGTCAATCGTCCTCGACGACTGAATCGCCTCGCTCACGGGATTTCGCCCGATGATGACGTCGTCCTTTTGTTTTCTTTCGTCTGTCATTTATATCAAATCCTTATTGCTTATTCACTTAGACATACCCAGCCTATTTTACCAAAATACGCACGCGGTATAATTCAATAAAAGAATAATAACCGCATTTATAGCCCCAAAACAACCGCGCCGAGGTCGAAGTCTGTCGGAATCACTCCGTAAAGTCCGCTCTGAGGGTCGCGAAACGGCAAGAACTGCGGCGGAAACGCCGTAAATGAAATCACACAAACGAACACCAGAGCCGCAAAAAACACCGAAAGCGCGAAGAATTGTTTCAGTTCCAGCTTTGAGCCGCTCAATAAATACGAAGCCGCAAAGCCCGCAGCCGTCACCGCGGCACCGTAAATGTAATCATTCCGAATATTTCCGAGAAGAAAGCCGAGAACAATGAGCCCGAGCAGTCCTGCCGCCTTTGCGCTGACAATCGCCTTGAACGGAGTCCTCAGACACAGCAGCTCGAGCACGCCGAACGCCATATAGGGGATAATCAGACATTTGAGCCTTTCCCAGACGCTGCCGTTCACGGCTCCGAGCACTATGCTTATCGTTGACCGTCCCGTCAGCTCGTAAAGGTTCAGCAAAACCGCGTACAGCCCGAGGCACAGAACAGCTCCCGAAAGCTCAAACCAAAAGAATTTAGTATTTTTCACAATAATTCACCGCTAAATAATATGGTAAAACAGAACTAAAGATTACAACATTTTAACCATTAATTTCACGCGGGAATTAAAATGCGCTTTTTTCTCTTTTAATAATATTTTAAGAGAAATATACAGTTTGTATTTTTCTTATTTTTAAACAAAATTGTGGAAAACTCTGTTGAAACTGTTAATAACACGGGTGAAACTATGCTTATAAAGGCTTATTTTACCATTGATTTTTAAACTTTTAACAGTCTCCGCAGGGTTTTCCACAAAATTCTTTTTAGAAAATAATCGCCCGAAAAAGTTTACAAATTGTATAATCGCCGTGTCAATCGGTTTCAGAAAAAATAATTTCTTTCTTACATTTTGCTCATTGGAAGGCTGAGTTTCGCTCGGGAATTGTAACGACTGACGCAAAAAAGCGCGCAAGCGGATTTCTCTGCCTGCGCGCATTTGATGTTTTTGATTATTTGATTATTTGACTTTGATTGTAGCCGTTACCTGTTTGATTGCCGCGTTGTAGTTGCGGGTTCCTTTAGCGGCTACTTTTACCTTTACTTTGTAAGTGCCCTTCTTTGTGCCTTTCTTAACGGTGATTTTGCCCGTCTTTTTGTTGACGCTGAGCTTCGAGCTGCCCGATACTCTCTGGAAGTTAACGGCACCCTGAGCATTCCTGACTGTGATAGCGGTAACGCTAACAGCTCGTTTCTTTACCGCGGAGTACTTGACGGTTTTTGTTGTCGCCTTAACTGTAATCGGGTTCTTGGCAGGGGCGATTTGATATTGGGTGTAATCAATTCTGTTGTATTTGCCGAGGAGCCTGACTTCAATCGAGTATAAACCGACATTTACGGGGCTGGTGGGATAAACAAGCTTATAATCTACGCCGTTTACGAGCTTGTTGCCGTTTTCTTCCTTAACGGTTACGGCGGGCTTAATCGCCTTGCCTGTGTATGTGTAGGTGAATCTGGAAGTTGACATATAAACCTGCGGCGGTTCGGCATAATCAAAGGTGATGTTGCGGTCCGACGCGTATTTTGAGGCAGCGGAGTTATCCCAGCCGTAAATAACAAAGTCGCTTATAATCCCCATGCTTGAGCCTGTGAAGAAGTACGCAATTGCGTAATCATCGATTGTTCTGACACTCTCGGGAACGGTGATGCTCTTAAGCGAGGTGCACTCGTAGAACGCATATTTTCCGATAGTTAAAAGTCCCTGAGATAACTCGACGTCGGTCAGAGCGCGGCACGTGCTGAAAGCAGAGTCACCGATTTGGAACAGTGTTCCGGGGAGTTCAACGTTATTGAGATTTTCACAGCACTCAAAGGCGCCCTCACCGATGATGTTGAGTCCCTCATAAAACGCGACATAGGTCAGCGAGGAACAATCCCCAAACGCGTTATCGTCGATGAGCTGGATGTATTCCGTCAGGTAAACCTTCTCGATATCATCGTTGTCAAAGAACGCGTTCTTACCGATAGCGGTTACGGGATTACCGTCTATTTCGGCAGGGATAACAATTTCAGTCGGGGAGCCGCTGCAGCCCGTGATTGTAGCCTCACCGTTTTCCACGGTGTAGGTGAATTGGGTTTCGGCACCTGCCGTCAGCGGCATAGCGGCGAAAATGCTGATTATTATCAGTGCGCACAGTAAAGTGCAAATAAGTTTCTTCATAATGACCTCCTGTAATTCGGAAATTTATTTGTATAATGATTATAACATATTAATTGAAAAAATACATAACAAAGTTTAGTTCGCTGATTTATGCATTTTGCACATTGTTCTAATAAAAAACCGCCGAACGGCAAGAGCCGCTCAGCGGGTCATTATTCAAATTCCGAACCAGGATTGTAACATTTGATTGAAAAGCGCGACCGAAGCGAAACCGCACAAGAATCCGAGTATCGCGCCGACCACAACGTCCGACAGGTAGTGAACTCTCAGGTACACACGCGACGACGCAATCATCACCGCGATAATAAACACCCCGAGCACTATGTACCAGCGGCACCTCAGCAACGTGACCGCCACAACGCAGAACGAAGCCGATGTGTGACCCGACGGGAACGAGTAGTACTTCGGACGGTGTATCAGCTGTTCCTCATCGGAGAGATGATTACACGGGCGTTCGCGCTTGACAAGCCTTTTTATCATAAACTCGCAGATAAGCTGAGTAAATCCGAGGGTAAAGATGATGTTTACGCCTGTCTTTCTCGTCGGGGAGTAAATGAGAAACGGCAGACAAATCGCAAACCAGATTATTCCCAGATTACCCGCAGAGGAAGCGGCGACCATTATTCTGTTTTTAATAGGGGAGCGGAATCTGATGATGTTGTCAACGACCTTATCATCGAGCTGCTGAATCCTATGAAACATAATAACACCTCAAGTGATGCATAACACAATTATACAAATACATTATAGCATAGCCTGAAGTGTTTGAAAAGCGTTTTTTAAAATTTTAACCGATAATTATCTCAGCTCCGACTGTCTGCTTTTTGTCAATGCTTCAAAATAATACCGCTTTGCTTCACCTGAGCTTGAACAGCAAAATTCTAAAAGGTCTATGAATTGTTTGCGTTTTCTTTATTTAAATCGGGCGTATGCTATTTGTCCGCAGTGTGTGTTGTATATTCTTATTGACAGGCAAATATTTTTCTCAGTGAAACAGATACACAGAAAAATGTGTGAAATTACATTTTATCAGAAATGTTCTGCTGAAAAATATTAAAATTACATAGTTTCTTGTGCGGTGTGTCGCACAGTTTATTCACCTTCTGTTAAAAATTTGTCGAATATTGGTATAACAAAGAGTGAACAAAAGTGATATAATTTATACGTATAACCATAACGATTGGTTAGAAGGAGAATAGTGTGAAAGTTAAATCTTAAAGCTAAGAAAAAAGGCGCACGAAAAGAAAGCCCATATAATTGGGATAAAAATTGGTTATTTAAGCAACA
>ONAL01000031.1 GCA_900315785.1 uncultured Eubacteriales bacterium | reverse complement strand
ATGACAAATTTATACTTTTTTCATTCGTAAGCCCGCTATTCGATACTTCAAAATTTCTTTTGTGCAGGTATACAAATTTTTATCGTTCTGAATAGTTACGAAAAGAGTTTTATAGTTTTTAATGTCGGTGATAATGGTTGTCGGAGTCTTTGGTATAATACCTACGCAGGCGAAGGCGGAGAAAATCATTACTTCGTCCGATAATGACTTCAAATATGTTTTAAACAGCGATGGGGGAGCGACGATTGTTGAATGTCTTACAAGTCCACGCAAGCTTATTATTCCTGACGAAATAGACAATTACAAGGTTACTCGAATCAGAAAAGTAGGCAACTGTAAGCCGAAAGTTCTGCAAATAGGAAAAAACGTCAGAGTAATTAACAGAGACAAGGGGCTTGACTCCGTAAAGAAGCTTGTAGCGGTTAATAGCAATACTTATTTTTCAACCGTTTCGGGGGTGCTTTTCAACAAACAAGGGACAAGACTTGTGTATTATCCGAGGAGTAAATCCGCGACAAAATATATAGTTCCGAAAACTGTCAGAGTTATAGGCGACGGAGCCTTCGGAGCAGCCAAGAATCTCAAAAAGGTTGTATTTTACGACAGACTGAAAAAGATAGACGATTATGCCTTTGCGGGCTGTGAAAAGCTGAGAGCGGCAGTAATCCCGAAGAGCGTTACCTATATCGGTATTTGTGCGTACTGGCAGTGCCGCAAGCTGTCGAAGCTTTCTGTCGGCGGCAACAAAAGGCTCATTATTGGCTTTTGGGCTTTTGAGAGCTGTAAATCGTTGAAAAGCCTTACAATGCCCTTAATGAGCGAAAAATGCACGGGCGGAGTATTTGAACGCAGCGGTATCAAAAAGGTTACTATTCCCCAAAACGTAAGCGCTATTCCCAAGGAGTTCTTTATAGGCTGCAACAGGCTCAATTCAATCACCGTACCGTCCACGGTTAAAAGAATTGGAGAAAAGGCTTTGGGGTATATTTGGGGCGATTATGAAGTTGAGAAGAATAAAAACTTTGTCATAAAAGGAACTAAGGGCTCCGCCGCAGAAAAATACGCCGAGGCGAATAAGATTAAATTTAAATCAATTTAACAATATAACAATAATATTATAGGAGAGAAATTATGAATATTGAAACAAAATGCGTGCAGGCAGGTTACGAGCCGAAGAACGGCGAGTCAAGAGTAATCCCGATTGTTCAGAGCACAACCTTCAAATATGAGACAAGCGAGGCTATGGGCGCGCTGTTTGATTTAGAGGCAGAGGGCTTCTTCTATACAAGACTTGCGAACCCCACGCTCGACGCTGTTGAGAAGAAAATCGCGGCGCTCGAGGGCGGCGTAGGAGCTATGCTCACCTCTTCGGGTCAGGCGGCTACGCTTTCCGCTGTCACAAATATCGCAAAGTCGGGCGACCACGTTATCTGTTCGTCGGCTGTTTACGGGGGAACCTTCAACCTTTTCGCAAAAACTCTCGTTGACCTCGGAATCGACTGCACCTTTGTAAAGTCCGACGTTACCGAGGAAGAGTTAAATAATTCTTTCAAAGAAAATACCAGACTCGTTTTCACCGAGTCAGTCACAAATCCGTCGCTCGATGTTGCGGATATTGAGATGTTCGCGAGATGTGCTCACGCCCACGACGTTCCGCTCTTTGTCGACAATACCTTCCCGACGCCTATCAACCTCAGACCGATTGAGTGGGGCGCGGATATCGTTATTCACTCAACTTCAAAGTACCTCGACGGTCACGCTGTCGCGCTCGGCGGCGTTGTAGTTGACAGCGGTAACTTCAACTGGAATAACGGCAAGTTCCCGATGCTCTCAACTCCCGACGAGACCTACCACGGCGTTGTTTATACCGAGCAGTTCGGCAAGGCGGCGTTTATCGTCAAGGCGAGAACTCACATTATGCGTGATATGGGACCTCAGATGTCTCCGATGAATGGCTTTTTACTCAACCTCGGACTTGAAACTCTCTTCCTCAGAGTTCCTCGTCACTGCGAGAACGCGCTCAAGGTTGCCGAGTTCCTCGAGAACAACGACAAGATTGAGTGGGTTAATTATCCCGGTCTCAAGTCGAGCAAGTATTACGACCGAGTTCAGAAGTATATGCCCAACGGCACCTGCGGCGTAGTTTCATTCGGCGTTAAGGGCGGCAGAAAGGCAGCGGAAAAGCTTATGGCTTCCCTGAAGCTCGCGGCTATCGTTACTCACGTTGCCGACGCGAGAACCTGCTGTCTCCACCCCGCAAGCTCCACACACCGCCAGATGACCGACGAACAGCTCGAGGCTGCGGGCATTTCCCCGAATATGATTCGTTTTTCGGTAGGTATCGAGAACGTCGACGATATCATCGCCGACCTCAGCCAGGCGATTGAAAGCGTGTAATGGACAGGTTTGTTTCCGCGATAATCGTCGCGGCGGGCAACTCAACCCGAATGGGTCTCAATAAGAGCAAGCAGTTCATAGAGCTTTGCGGCAAAACGGTTATCGAGAGAACTCTCACCGCGTTTGAAAATGCCGAGATTATCAGCTCCGTGGTTGTGGTCTGCCGTCCCGACGACGAGGACGAAATCAGAGCAATTGTCAAGACCTGCGGCTTTGACAAGGTCAAGGCTCTGGTTTACGGCGGCGAAAGCCGCGATATCAGCGTCAAAAACGGCGTGGAAGCCTGCGACAGCCGAACAACTCATTTTGCGATTCACGACGGAGCCCGTCCGCTGATTGACGAAAAGGATATCAACGCGGTCGTAAATGAAGCGTTCAAGTCGGACGCAGCAGCTCTCGGAACCTTGGTTACGGACACAATCAAGGTTGTTGACGACGACGAAATCATCGTCTCAACACCTGTCAGAAGCGCGCTGAGAGCCGTCCAGACCCCTCAGGTTTTTGAGAAAAATCTCTACCTCAAAGCTCTTCTTGAGGGCAGCAACAAGGGAATCACAGACGACTGTCAGCTCGTCGAGAGTATCGGTGCCAGGGTGAAAATTGTCATCGGCAGCGAGAAGAACATCAAGCTCACAACACAGAATGATATTGCGATTGCAGAGAAGTTTATAGGAGATTGAAATGCGTATTGGTCACGGATATGACGTTCACAAGCTCGTCGGGGACAGAAAGCTCATCCTCGGCGGTGTAGATATTCCATACGAGAAGGGTCTGCTCGGTCACAGCGACGCGGATGTGCTTTTGCACGCTATAATGGACGCGCTGCTCGGAGCGGCGGCGCTCGGTGATATCGGCAAGCTTTTTCCCGATACGGACGAACGCTTCAAGGGCGCGGACAGTATACTTTTATTAAAGGAAGTCTGTCGGGTGCTCGGCGAGAACGGCTATAAGATTGTCAACATCGACAGCACCGTAATCGCTCAGCGTCCAAAGCTCAAGGACTACATAGTCACAATGCGCGAGAATATCGCCGAAGCCTGCGGCGTTTACGTTTCTCAGATAAGCGTCAAGGCGACCACCGAGGAAAAGCTCGGCTTCACTGGCTCTGGCGAGGGAATCTCAGCTCACGCAGTATGTTTAATTGAATAATTCAGACGCCTCGTTCATAAGCTTGAACGAGGTGTTTTTTATGTTAAAACGTATAATTTCAATCTGTCTGGCGGTGGTCGTGCTCGCGATACCGCTGACGGCAAACGCGAAGGCGAAAATGCCGTCGCTGAACCTGAACGCTCCGTCGGCGGTTCTGATTGAGGCGGACACAGGTAAAATTCTTTTTGAGAAAAATAAAGACCGTGAACGCGCCTGCGCGTCAATCACAAAGGTTATGACGCTGCTGCTCGTTATGGAAGCTCTCGACAGCGGTCAGCTGAAGCTCGACCAAAAGCTCACAGCCTCGGCTCACGCCGCTTCTATGGGCGGCTCGGACATCTGGCTCGAGGAAGGGGAGAGTATGACGGTCGATGACCTCATCAAGGCTACAGCGGTCGCTTCGGCTAACGACGCGGCGGTAGTGCTCGCAGAGGCGATTTCGGGCAGCGAGGACGCGTTTGTCGACAAAATGAACAAGCGCGCAAAGTCGCTCGGAATGAAGAACACGACCTTTCTGAACTGCAACGGTCTTGACGAGAACGGTCATCTGACAACCGCCTACGACGTGGCGCTGATGTCGCGCGAGCTCATAAAATATCCCAAAATCTTCGAGTATACCTCGATTTGGATCGACAATCTGCGCGGCGGTAAAACTCAGATTGTGAACACAAACAAGCTTCTGAAAACCTACGACGGAATAACGGGTCTCAAAACGGGCACAACCGCTGAGGCAGGCTGCTGTATGTCGGCGACTGCCGAGCGCGACGGATTGAGCCTTGTGGCTGTAGTCCTCGGCTGTAAGAGCGGCACCGAGAGGTTCAAGGACGCAGCTTCTCTGCTCGACTACGGCTTCGCGAACTATACTACGCAAAAGCTGGCTCTCCCGAAAAATGCGCGCGACGACGTGCAAGTTGAGGGCGGAATGGTCAAAACTATAAAGGTGGAGTGCTCAGACCCAGGGGATATGATAGTCTCCAGAATGGCTACAAACAAGATTACCTCGGAGCTCAAAATCAAGAAAAAAATCGAAGCTCCGATAAAAAAAGGCGACAGGGTAGGAGAGGTGAATTATTACCTCGACGGCGAGCTCCTCAAAAACATTCCCATAACCGCAAAGGAAAGCGTGGACAAAATGACCTTTTCGTCCGTACTCGGCGGCTTGTTTAATTCCTTGTTAGAATTATAAGCCAAAGTTTTTCCTCAAGACCGCGTTTTGAACCCTTCATTTGAAATTTTGTATTGCATAAGCGTGCATTTTGTGTTAGAATAGTACCGTAAATACAAAATAGCGTAATAATACGCTTTTGGGGGTAATCAAATGTCAACAAAACTTACAGATAAGTATTTAAACGGCTTTGTAGGCGCAGACGAGTTCAAGGGCATCGAAGCTCAGGTAAAGAACGCTCACAAGGCGCTTCACGACGGCACAGGTCTCGGCAACGATTTTATCGGCTGGGTTGACCTTCCCACTAACTATGATAAGGAAGAGTTCGCCCGCATCAAGAAGGCTGCCGAGAAAATCAAGAACGACACCGACGTATTCGTAGTAATCGGCATCGGCGGTTCCTACCTCGGCGCGAGAGCGGCTATCGAGTTCTTAACCTCGCCCAACTACAACGCGCTCTGCAAGGACACTCCGCAGATTTACTTCACAGGCAACTCCATTTCCTCTGACGCTCTTTCCGATATTATCGAGCTCTGCGAGGGCAAGGACGTTTCCATCAATATGATTTCAAAGTCAGGCACAACCACAGAGCCTGCTATCGCTTTCAGAGTTTTCCGTGACCTGCTCGAGAAGAAGTACGGCAAGGAAGGCGCAAAGGAGCGTATCTACTGCACAACCGACAAGGCTCGCGGCACATTAAAGCAGCTCGCTGACAAGGAAGGCTACGAGACCTTCGTAGTTCCCGATGATGTAGGCGGACGTTACTCCGTACTCACAGCTGTCGGTCTGCTTCCGATTGCCGTTGCAGGCGCTGATATCGACGCTCTTATGGCTGGCGCCAAGAAGGCTCAGGACGAGTTTAACAACGACGACCTCTACTCAAACGACTGCTACAAGTATGCCGCAATCCGCAACATCCTTTACAACAAGGGTTATTCCACAGAGATTATGGTAAGCTACGAGCCCGCTTACACACTTATGAACGAGTGGTTCAAGCAGCTCTACGGCGAGAGCGAAGGCAAGGACAAGAAGGGTATCTTCCCCGCAAGCGTTATCTTCTCCACAGACCTCCATTCTCTCGGTCAGTACATTCAGGACGGCAGACGCAACCTCTTTGAGACTGTTGTTCTCTTTGATAAGTGCAAGAAGGAAATCAAGCTCGGTGAGGACCCGACCAACGTTGACGGTCTCAACTTCCTCTCAGGCAAGACTATGGACTTCGTAAACCGCAAGGCTTTCGAGGGCACAGTGCTTGCTCATAACGACGGCGGCGTTCCCAACGTTGTTCTCAACGTAGAGGCTATGGACGAGGCAAACCTCGGTTATCTCATCTACTTCCTCGAGAAGGCTTGCGCTATTTCCGGTTATATCCTCGGCGTTAACCCCTTCAACCAGCCCGGTGTAGAGAGCTACAAGAAGAATATGTTTGCTCTCCTCGGCAAGCCCGGCTATGAGGATCAGAAGGCTGAGCTTGAGGCAAGACTTAAGTAATTATTTCTTATAAGGAATTAAAATACAAGAAATATAAGGAGGAGTTAAAGTATGGTTACTTTACTTATCGGCAAAAAAGGTTCAGGAAAAACAAAGAAGCTCATTCAGTACGCTAACGAGGCTGTAGCGGCTTCTCAGGGCAACGTAGTTGTTATCGAAAAGGGAGCAAAGCTCACTTACGATATCACTTCAAAGGCTCGTCTTATTGATACAGATCAGTATGCTATTTCCGGTTATGATATGCTTTTCGGCTTCATCAGCGGTATCTGCGCAGGTAACTACGACGTTACCGATATTCTTATCGATTCTACCTTCAAGATTGCTCCCGACGGCGTTAACGGCATCGAGGAGTTCACAAAGAAGCTTCAGGCTCTCAGCGAGAACTCAGGCGCAAACATCGTGCTTCTGATTTCCGCTTCCGAGGAAGACCTTCCCAGCGGCATCAACGCTGTTTGTGAGAAAATCTGATAATCCTGACATAAAAGGCTCCCTCGGGAGCCTTTCTTTTTGCTCTATAGGCAACTTCTCTATCCTACCGTTTATGAACGATTGGGAGGATGAACGTTCCAAATGGCGGGCGAGAGTGCCCATGACACTTTTGGACTTGAATATCGCCTTTTATTATGATAAAATAAATCGAATGGAGATGTTATAATGAAAAGGCTGATTTCATTTCTTTTAATAACGGCGCTGCTTCTCACTTCCGCGTTTTCGGCAGGCGCTCTCACGCTGTCGGGAGGGGTTGAGGTCGCAAACGACTTTGACGACCAGCTCGCGGTAACGGGCTATTCGGGCACAGACCCTGTGGTTACAATTCCCGAAACCGCGTACAACAAGGTGATAAGGCGCTTTGACCTGAAGGCTTTTTATAACAATCAGGTCGTTGAAACCGTGATTATGCACGATAATATGACACAGGTCAAGAAGTGGGCGCTCAAGAGCTGTTCAAACCTCAAGAACGTCTACTTCTCAAAAAGCCTCGCTGTTCTGTATGACCAGTCCTTCGCCTATGACCCCAAGCTCACATCGGCGCTGCTCAGAAACACGGAAATAAACGAGCTCAACGTCGGAGTTTTCACCAACAGCGGCGTAGAATATGTGGCTCTGCCCGATACGCTCAAATCGGTTTACGGCACGGTTTTTGAGAAAACCCAAATCAGAAGAATCAACCTGCCGTCGGGCGTAACTCAAGTCGGCAACCGCTGTTTCGCGAATTGCGAGAAGCTGACAGAGGTTTACATTCCCGCTTCCGTAACAAAGCTCGGCGAGGACGTTTTCCGAAACACCCCGAACGTAACCGTATTCACGACCGAGGGAAGCGCGGCTCAGAACTATTGCTCCGAGAACGGAGTCAACTGTCAGGTTATCGGCAGCGACAAGTTCCCGTCAAGGCTTGTCGGCGACGTCAACGGCGACGGCGTTGTGAATATCAACGACGTCACGTTTATTCAGCGCGAGCTGCTCGGCTACAAGACGAATTTCTATCCCGACAACTGCGACTTTGACGGAAACTGCGTGTTTAACATCGACGACGCTACCAAAATCCAGCTCAGACTTGTCGGACTTTATTAAGGAACAAAACAAACCGTCGCTTTACGCGGCGGTTTTTATCATAATATCGAGGTCTGCGAATCCGGCGAGCGCTTCCGTATAGCTCAGCCCGAGACCGCACAGCTTGTTTATTGAGTTCAGACTCACGGCGGCGCTTTCGTCAGAGCGCTTCGAGAGCGCGTCCCAAGGGCACGCCGTGTTTTTTATGTACGGATATTTTTTGTTACCCTCGGTTTTTCCGCTTGTGACAAACGCATAGGGGACAGGCGCGGCTTTGCCCTTGTATACTAAGCATTTATCTTCAAATTCTTTGGCTGTATTTTCTAATTTAGAATAATTCTTTTCTCCGTGCTTTTTTATGAAGTCGTTTTTAGGCATAGTTTTCAGCTTAACTCCCGCTTTATAATTCGAATTTAGAATTAAAGCCAAGGCTTTCAGCGTTTCGTCGCTGTATTCCTTTTTATATTCATAGGCGAGAGCCTCGGCTAGAACAAAACTATTTTCCTTTTTAGAATTAAAAACCTTTTCAATATCCTTTGCGGCGTTGTTTTTGACCGAAATCATCGGAATCATAATCATCAAAGCGGCGCAGAGCAACACTGCTGTAATTCTCTTTTTCATTTTTTCCACTCTTTTGTGCTATTATTTCTTGACATAAATGGCCGTTTGTCTTAAAATATTATATGTTTACGAAATATTTTTAATACCTGACGGAAGGATTGCAATATGAAATCAAAACTTTGCTGGATTCCATTTATCCCTGTCACGATAGCGGTTATCGTTCTCAAGGTGTGTGAAACGCTGAACGTTTTTCCGCTGTTGCCGACAAATACTCTTTCATACATAAGCATAGGACTTGTGCTTCTGATGTTTGCCGTCAATATCGTCTTTACGATTGCCGACAAAAAGACATCTCCCGCATATCTTCTGACGAGAAATCTCTTCGCCGCTGTCTGCGCTATGCTTGCGGCGGTCTGCGTGGCTTCAAGATCAGCGCTCACGATTATTCTCGCCTTGCAGAACAGCCAGTTCAGCTTTATCACGCTGGCGGTCACACTCTTCGGAATGGCTACCGCGGTTTGTCTCGTTGTTGTTTCGCTGGCTCATTTTCAGGGAAGAAACTTCCTGCCGAGAATGGCTGCGTTTATGCTCGCAATGCCCGTTTGGGCGGGCGTAACGCTCGTCAACGAGTTTCTCAATAACCGCAAGGTAAGCGTTGCGGACGTTGATTCGTTCCTGCTTTTCTCGCTCGCGTTTGCGATGATTTTCCTGTTCAAGACTTCTATGATTATCGCTACGGTTGACGGCTCAAACCCCGTAAAATCCGCTTATCTTTACGGTCTGCCGCTCGCAACTCTCGGTATTTCCTCGGGAGTTAACGCGGTTGTATCGATTGCGAAAAGCGGTCTCGACTATTCCGAAAACGTAATCTCGTTCGCGTTCTTCTTTATGGGACTGTACGCTGTTGCGCTTCTTATCGAAATGACGAGGCTTGCCAGAACCAAGGACGAGCAGATAATCAAGTACGACCTCGACGACTACGACGAGGAACAGCGCGTTTACGGAATGCATCAGGACAACTTTGTCGCTGCTCCCGAGGAGCAGACAGGCGACTATGACTACGACTACAGCTTCGCCTCCGAGGACGTCGAGAACTTCGTAACCTCATCCGACGAGGAATACACCGAGGAGTACGACTACTACGGCTACGGAACTCAGGAAGAAGCCGAGCAGCTTGTTGTCGCTCCCGACGCTGTGGCTGAGGACGACGCAATCTACGTAGACAGCAGCGTTGTCAGTGATTTTGAGGATAACGTTCTCGGAACCCACGCCCAGGAAATCGAATCTGCTCCCGTCGAAGAAGAGAAGGTTTACGATGACACCGATATGGAAAAAATCAACAAGCTTCTCGACGAAATTAATAGTTAATTCTCTATTGACTTTTTAATTCATCGGTGATAAGATTTATGTAATATTTGAAGCAGAGAAGAGGACAACACGTTTTCATCAGCTTTTTAAGAGAGCATACGGTTGGTGCGAGTATGTAAAAGCGTGATTTCGTTACCGCCTCCAAGCTCCGTGTAGGAAATGACACGGCGGACAGCTCCGTTAAAGGCAATTGAGTTCTAATTCAGGTGGAACCGCGTTTGTGTATTCAACCGCCCTGATATCCTATGATATCGGGCGGTTTTTATTTTTGTAAATTAATTTTAGATAAAAGGAGTAGTAACTATGGTAAATGTTGAGCTTAAAGGCGGAGTAGTAAACGCCTACGAGGACGGCATATCTCCCGCCGAAATCGCCAAGTCAATCGGTATGGGTCTTTACAAGTCGGTATGTGCGGCAAAGGTTGACGGAAACGTCGTTGACCTCAGAACACCGATTAATTCCGACTGCAAGGTGGAGCTTCTCACCTTCGACGACGTTAACGGCAAAAAGGCATTCTGGCACACAGCCTCTCACATTCTCGCTCAGGCGGTAAAGAGGCTCTATCCCTCGGCGAAGTGCGCTATCGGTCCCGCGGTTGATAACGGCTTCTACTATGATTTTGACGTTGAAAAGCCCTTCACACGCGAGGACCTCGACAAAATCACAGCTGAGATGAAGAAGATTGTAAAATCAAAAACAGCTATCGAGAAATTCGAGCTTGACCCCGACGAGGCGGTCGCTCTGCTCGAATCTATGAACGAGCCCTACAAGGTTGAGCTCTGCAAGGAGCACAGCGACAAGGGCGAGAAAATCAGCTTCTACAAGCAGGACGATTTCACAGACCTTTGCGCGGGTCCTCACCTTATGGACGTCAGCGCGGTCAAGGCTATCGCCCTCACAAACTGCACAGGCGCTTACTGGCGCGGCGACGCCAAGAACGCCCAGCTCTGCCGTGTTTACGGCGTAGCTTTCCCGAAGGCTTCAATGCTTGAGGAGCACCTCACAATGATGGAAGAGGCGAAGAAGCGCGACCACAACAAGCTCGGACGTGAGCTCGAGCTCTTCACAACAGTTGATTATGTCGGTCAGGGACTTCCGATTCTGCTTCCGAAGGGCGCAAGAATTATTCAGCTTCTCCAGCGTTTTGTTGAGGACGAGGAGCAGAGAAGGGGCTGGCTGCTTACAAAGACTCCCTTTATGGCAAAATCCGACCTCTACAAAATCAGCGGTCACTGGGATCATTATCAGGACGGTATGTTTATTCTCGGCGATCCCGAGAAGGACGACGAGGTTTTCGCGCTTCGTCCGATGACTTGCCCGTTCCAGTATCAGGCATACCTCAACCGTCAGCGCTCCTACCGTGACCTTCCTCTCAGATATAACGAGACTTCGACGCTCTTCCGCAACGAGGCTTCGGGCGAAATGCACGGACTTATCCGCGTCCGTCAGTTCACAATCTCCGAGGGTCACCTTATGTGTACAAGAGAACAGCTTGAGGACGAGTTCAGACGCTGCCTTGAGCTTGCCGTATTTATGCTCAAGACTCTCGGCCTCCACGAGGACGTAAGCTACCGCTTCTCCCAGTGGGATCCCGACGACAGAGAGAAGTTCATCGGAACAGAGCAGGAGTGGAACGAGGTTCAGGGTATGATGGGACGTATCCTCGAGCACCTCGAAATCCCCTACGAAATCGGTATCGGCGAAGCGGCTTTCTACGGCCCCAAGCTCGATATCCAGATCAAGAACGTTTACGGCAAAGAGGATACACTTATCACAATCCAGATTGACGGCTTTATCGCCGAGAAATTCGGTATGGAGTACGTCGATAAGGACGGCAAGAAGAAGAACCCTTACATCATTCACCGTACATCCATCGGCTGCTACGAGCGTACGCTCGCTCTGCTTATCGAGAAGTACGCGGGCGCGTTCCCGATGTGGCTCGCTCCCACGCAGGTCAAGATTCTTCCCATCGCCGACCGTCACCTCGATTATGCTTATGATATCAAGAAGGAGCTCGAGAAATACGGAATGCGCGTCGAGATTGACGACCGCTCCGAGAAAATCGGCTACAAAATCCGTGAAGCTCAGCTCGAGAAGGTTCCTTATATGTTCGTTGTCGGCGATAAGGACATCGAAAACAATCAGGTTTCCGTACGTCACAGAAAGGACGGCGACCTCGGTTCAATGCCGCTTGCTGACTTCATCGACAAAGCGGTTAAGGAAATTGATTCCAAGGAGATTAAATAATTGTACAGGAATTCATACAGCGGCAGGGGAAAGAGACCGCGCTACAATAATTCCATATCGCGCTCGTCCCGTGTGTCGCGCTCGTCGGCACGAGACCGCAAGTCCACGGTTGGGCTCAAGGTCGCCCGTGTTGTTGTAGGACTTCTGATAGTCGCGCTTGTCGTCGGAATGGTCATTTTCGGCTCCGCTATGTACAAGGTAGACTCTCCGGACAGAGCTTCGGCAAAGGTTGAGAACTCGGCTCCGAGCAATGACGCGGAGCTTCTGAGGGTCGTCAACAAGTCGACCCCCCTTGATAAGGACTATGTTCCGAACCTCGAGGAGGTAAACGGCGTCAAGGTGAACACTCTCGCGGTCGAGCCGCTAAAGAAGCTTCTTTCCGACGCCGAGGGGCAGGGGATAAAGCTCTACATCGACAGCGCCTATATTCCGTACGACGCTCAGGGCAAGCTCTTCAACCAGCTTTTAAAGAAGCTTATGAAGGAGCGCGGACTCAGCGAGGTCAAGGCTCAGGCGAAGTGCGAGGCAGTCGTTCCTCAGGCGGGCAGAAGCGAAGCCCAGACAGGACTTCTGATAAGCTTCAAGACCGACGGAGCATTTGAAAACTCCAAGGCGGAACGCTGGCTCAGTGAAAACTGTATCTTCTACGGCTTTGTGAGAAGGTACGCGAAGGACAAGGAGTCTGTGACCTCTATGAAGGCGAATCCCAAGGCTTACAGATATGTCGGCGCTCAGACCGCAGAGATAATGCGAAGCCTCAACAAATCGCTCGACGAATACTCGGTTTATATTAAATCCAGATAAATTTAAAAAAAGTCTTGCATTTTTTAGATTTATGTAGTATAATTCTACTGTTACGAATGACTATATCCCGAACGAGGTGAATAAAATGAAAAATGGTATCCATCCGAACTATCAGAAAACTACTATTACCTGCGCTTGCGGTAATGTAATCGAGACAGGCTCGACAAAGAAGGACATCCGTGTTGAAGTATGTTCCAAGTGCCATCCTTTCTTTACAGGAAAGCAGAAGTTAGTTGACACAGGCGGACGTGTAGACAGATTCAAAAAGCGTTTCAATATGGAATAATTTTTCGAGAATTTTAGGGCGACTTTGTGTCGCCCTTTTTTCCTATGAGGTTACTTTATGAATTCGTATAAAACCGTCAAATCCCTCGCAAGTGACGAGCTTACCGAAAAGCGCTCGCGTTTTATCGGCTACTGCAAGCCCGTAAAGAGCGAGGCGGAAGCGATTGAATTTATCAACAAAATTAAAAAAGAGCACTGGGACGCACGTCACAACGTCTACGCCTACAGCCTCAGAGAAGGTCAGATAAAGCGCTATTCCGACGACGGCGAACCCTCGGGAACCGCGGGAATGCCTGTGCTTGAGGTTCTGACCAAGAGCGGAGTTGTCGACGCGGTCATAGTTGTCACGCGATATTTCGGCGGTATTCTGCTCGGAACAGGCGGTCTTGTCAGAGCTTATTCCGCGGCGGCTAAGCTCGGAATGACAGCGGCTGAGGTCGTCACAATGGAGCTCTGCTCCGAGTGTGAAGTCGAGTGCAGCTACACTCAGTACGGCAAGCTGAACACGCTTATCATCGAATGCGGCGGATTCCTGGACGATACCGCCTTTGCCGATAACGTGCGGCTCTGCTTCCATATTCCCACCGATTTAATTCCCGCACTCGACAAAAAGCTCGCCGACGCGACCTCGGGCTCAATTAAAACCGAGGTAAAAAACGAAAAATATTTTGAAATTAATTAGGATAATTTCATTTTTTGTCGTATATTTAAATAGGACAGTTTTGACAGGAGGGATAATATGCCGTTGCCCGAGGGCTTTTTGCAGGAGCTCAAGGATAGAAACGATATGACCGACGTCGCCTCGACGTACGTCAGTCTCAAAAGGCGCGGGCGCAATATGGTCGGGCTCTGTCCGTTCCACGGCGAAAAAACTCCGTCATTCAATATCTACCCCGAGAACGGCTCGTTCTACTGCTTCGGCTGCGGGGTAGGCGGTGATGTTATCACCTTTATAATGAAAATCGAAAACCTCGACTACATCGACGCGGTCAAGTTTCTTGCCCAGCGTTCGGGGCTTAATATGCCCGAGGATACATACGACGACAGTATGTCGGCGCTGCGCAAGCGGATTTTTGAAGCAAACCGCGAAGCGGCGAGGTTTTTCTATAAAACGCTCTATTCCGAAAACGGCAGGCGCGGTCTCGATTATTTCCACGGACGAGCCTTGTCGGACAAGACTATCCGCCATTTCGGTCTGGGCTATGCGGACCCCGAGCGGTTCTCGCTCTGTAATCATCTCAGGTCTCTGGGCTTCAAGCCGTCTGAGCTGATTTCCGCGAACCTCGCGTTTCAGACGCGCAACGGCTCAATTGCCGACAGGTTCTATGACCGCGTTATGTTCCCGATTATCGATTTGCGCGGAAACGTCATAGCCTTCGGCGGACGTATTATGGGCGACGGAAAGCCCAAGTATCTCAACACCTCGGATACACCCGTTTTCAAAAAGAGCTCAAACCTCTTTTCTCTGAATAACGCCAAGAACTCGGGCGAGCGTTCGCTTATTCTCTGCGAGGGTTATATGGATGTCATCGCCGTCAATCAGGCGGGCTTTCAGAACGCCGTCGCGACGCTCGGCACCGCTCTCACAAACGAGCAGGCGCTTTTAATGAAGCGCTACGCTGACGAGGTAATTATCTGCTACGACTCCGACGAGGCGGGACAGAAGGCGACCGCCAGAGCCATAGGCTTTCTCAGAAACGCGGGTCTGAATATCAAGATTATCAGTATTCCTCAGGGCAAGGACCCCGACGAATTTCTGCGTAATAAGGGCGACAGCGCTCACGACGCGTTCAAGAACGTCATTGAGGGCAGCGGAAACGATGTGGAGTACAGGCTCACAAAGCTCAGACAGAGCTTTAACCTCGAAATCTCCGAGGGCAAGGTAGCCTATCTCACCGAAGCGGCAAAGCTTCTCGCGACGCTTGATAACGCAATCGAACAGGACGTTTACATCTCCAAGCTCTGCAAGGAGCTCGAGGTCAGTCCCGACGCCGTCAAGCAGCAGATTAAGAAGTACGGCCGCAAGCGCTATTACGAAAAGCGCAACGAGAATTTCCGCAATATGCGCCAGGATTTGAGCGGCAGAAACGATAAGGTCAACACCGAACGCTACAAAAAGCCCAGAGTCGCGACCGCGGAGGAAGGCATAATCGCCTATCTGCTCAAGAATCCAGACAGGCTTGCAATGATAGAAAACGAGCTTTCCGCGGAGAAGTTCCAGACGGAATTCAACCGCAAGCTCTTTGAATATTTCTCTCGGAGAATTAAAAATGGTCAGGACGCCTTGTCCTCGGTCTCGGGAGATTTCACACAGGAAGAAACCGCTAAGATTTATCAGATAGCGAACTCCGACTACGCTCGGATGTCCAACGATAACACCGCGCGGGAAAACATAAAGGTAATAAACGACGAGTATTTCAAGCAGAGAGTTTCGGATCCCGCCAACGCGGATATGGATTCAATCGCCGAACAGCTCAGACGCATGAAAGAATCTCGTAAATAGAGAGGATAGATGTAATGGGACAGCAGGATAAGAAAACCATTTTAAAGGAATTAACCGAGCTGGGTAAGTCAAAGGGCAATCTCACCAATGACGAAATCATTGAGGCTCTCGGCGAAATCGAGTTCAAGCCCGAGGAAATCGAGAAGCTTTACGACACTCTGGAGCAGCAGGGTATCGAGATTATCGAGGATATCGAGAATATCAACTTTGACGATATCACCGAGCTTGAGGGCGAGGTAAAGAAGGAGAACGGAATCGTCGAGTCGAGCGAGGCGCTCTCAATCGACGATCCTGTCAAGGTTTACCTCAAGGAAATCGGACGCGTTCCGCTTCTCACTCCCGAGGAGGAGGTCGAGCTTGCAATCAAAATCGCAGAGGGCGATATGCAGGCAAAGAAGCGCCTTTCCGAAGCTAACCTCAGACTTGTTGTAAGTATCGCAAAGCGTTATCTCGGACGCGGAATGCAGTTCCTCGATCTCATTCAGGAGGGTAACCTCGGACTTATCAAGGCGGTTGAAAAGTTTGACTATACTAAGGGCTTCAAGTTTTCTACATACGCCACTTGGTGGATTCGTCAGGCAATAACCAGAGCTATCGCCGACCAGGCGCGTACAATCCGTATCCCCGTTCATATGGTGGAGACAATCAACAAGGTCAAGAAGGTCGGCACTCAGATTCTCCACGAAAAGGGTCACGAGCCGACAAGCGAGGAAATCGCCGAAAAGCTCGAAATTTCGGTGGATAAGGTGCGTGAAATCGTACGAGTAGCTCAGGAGCCTGTATCGCTCGAAACGCCGATAGGCGAGGAGGAGGACAGCCACCTCGGAGATTTTATCCCCGACAGCGACACTCCCGCTCCCGCCGATGAGGCAAGCCACGCTTTGCTCAAGGAACAGCTCGACGAGGTTCTTGCAACCCTGACTCCCAGAGAGGCAAAGGTTCTGAGACTTCGCTTCGGACTTGAGGACGGCAAGAGCCGTACCCTCGAGGAAGTCGGTTCCGAGTTCAAGGTAACGCGTGAGCGTATCCGTCAGATTGAGGCAAAGGCGCTCAGAAAGCTTCGTCACCCGTCAAGAAGCAAGAAATTAAAAGATTATTTAGATTAAGAGGTGTTTGAAATGAAAAACCACAAAAAGTCAATCAGTCTTATTTTATCCGTGCTTATGCTCCTGAGCGTTCTCGCGGTAGGCTATGTATCAGCTGACGCGGCTGACACAGCTACGCTCACACTCGGCGGTCAGAGCTATTCCGCACAGATAGGCGCGGACGTCACCTACACGGTCAACCTTCAGAACGCTTATCCCATTGTTAACGGTCAGTTCTACCTTAACTATCCCCAGAGCATTCTCGAGGTTCAGGACGTAAGCTTCCCCGTAGTCGGCGACTTCACAATGATGTACAACTACACCGAGAACTCTGACAACGTCGTTGCTTTCAACTTCTCAGGCACAAACAGAGTAGATTTCTCAAACGGCGGCGCTCTCGCTATTATCTACTTCAAGGTTAAGGCTGCGGGCACGGGAGCATTAAGCCTCGACAAAGAGATGATGTCCTCGCGTAACGATTCCAACAAGCTCATCAACGAGCTCCCGAACGCTAAATTTACGGATTATCTCACAGTCAAGAATCCCGAGACTCCCACTAACCCGACACAGCCCACAACTGCGGCTCCCACAACAGCAGCTCCCACAACGGCAGCTCCGACAGTTGAGCCGACAACCGCGGCTCCCACAACAGAGCCTGTTACAGAACCCGTTACAGAGCCCGCTCCCGCAACAACTATG
>ONAL01000049.1 GCA_900315785.1 uncultured Eubacteriales bacterium | reverse complement strand
AGAAGGTTGCTCGCGTTGTCAACGATCATCTTGTTAACAAGAACGTTGTATCCGAGTACACAATCGGAGCCAACACATAAGGAGGAAATTAATGTATCGTTCTAATGTACTTGTTTGCGGCGGTACGGGTTGTACCTCCTCAAACAGCTTGAAAATTGTTGAGGTTCTCAAAGAAGAGCTTCAGAAGCACGGACTCGAGAAAGAAGTAAACGTCATCACAACAGGCTGCTTCGGTCTCTGCGCTTTAGGTCCGATTATGGTAGTTTACCCCGAGGGCAGCTTCTATTCTATGGTTAAGGTTGAGGATATCCCCGAAATCGTAGAGGAGCACCTCTTAAAGGGTCGTATTGTTACACGTCTTCTCTATCAGGAGACTGTACAGGAAGACACAATCAAGTCCCTTAACAAAACTGCTTTCTACGCAAAGCAGAAGCGTGTAGCTCTTCGTAACTGCGGTGTTATCGATCCCGAGAAGATTGACGACTATATCGCTATGGACGGTTACGCAGCGCTCGGTAAGGTTCTTACCGAAATGACTCCCGCAGACGTTATCCAGACTATGCTCGATTCAGGTCTGAGAGGTCGAGGCGGCGCAGGCTTCCCCACAGGCTTAAAGTGGAAATTCGCTGCAGCTAACGACGCTGATCAGAAGTACGTTTGCTGTAACGCCGACGAGGGCGACCCCGGTGCGTTTATGGACCGTTCCGTTCTCGAGGGCGACCCCCACGCAGTTCTCGAGGCTATGGCTATCGCAGGCTACGCTATCGGCGCTTCCAAGGGTTATATCTATGTTCGTGCTGAGTATCCTATCGCTGTTAAGCGTCTCAAGATTGCTATCGACCAGGCTCACGAGTACGGTCTCTTAGGCGACGATATCTTCGGCACAGGCTTTAACTTTGACATTCAGCTCCGTCTCGGCGCGGGCGCATTTGTATGCGGCGAAGAGACAGCTCTTATGACCTCTATCGAGGGTAAGAGAGGCGAGCCCAGACCTCGTCCTCCGTTCCCTGCGGTTAAGGGTCTCTACAGAAAGCCCACAATCCTCAACAACGTTGAGACATACGCTAACATTCCGCAGATTATCCTCAAGGGCGCTGACTGGTTCGCTTCCATGGGTACAGAGAAGAGCAAGGGCACAAAGGTATTCGCTCTCGGCGGCAAGATTAAGCACACAGGTCTCGTTGAGGTTCCCATGGGCACAACTCTCCGCGAAATCGTTGAGGAAATCGGCGGCGGTATCCCGAACGGCAAGAAGTTCAAGGCTGCTCAGACAGGCGGACCTTCCGGCGGATGTATCCCCTCAGAGCACCTCGACATTCCGATTGACTATGACAACCTCCTCGAAATCGGTTCGATGATGGGTTCGGGCGGTCTCATCGTTATGGACGAGACAACCTGTATGGTTGATATCGCTAAGTTCTTCCTCGAGTTCACAGTTGACGAGTCCTGCGGTAAGTGTACACCCTGCCGTATCGGTACAAAGAGACTTCTCGAAATGCTCGACAAGATCACAAAGGGTCAGGGTACCCTCGAGATGATCGACGAGATGGAGGACCTCTGCTACTTCATCAAGGCTAACTCACTTTGCGGTCTCGGTCAGACAGCTCCTAACCCCGTTCTCTCCACACTCCGTTACTTCCGTGACGAGTACATCGCTCACGTTGTTGACCACAAGTGTCCTGCGGGCGTATGTAAGGATCTCCTTGAGTACACAATCGAGAAGGATAAGTGTATCGGATGCGGAATGTGTTCGAGAAAATGTCCTGTCGGCGCAATCAGCGTTACCGATTATATTGCTCCCGGCAAGAAGAAACCCGCTTACGAGATTGACCACAGTAAGTGTATTAAGTGCGGCGCTTGTATTGATACATGTAAGTTCGGCGCAATTTTTAAAGGCTAAAGAAAGGAGATATTGCTATGGAAATGTTAAACATTAAAATCAACGGCAAAGACTATACCGTTGAGAAGAATACCACTATTCTTGAAGCCTGCCACAAGTTCGGTATCAAAATCCCGACACTTTGTTATTTAAAGGAAATCAACGAAATCGGCGCTTGCCGTATGTGCCTTTGCGAGGTTAAGGGCGCAAGAAGTCTGGTAGCAGCTTGTGTTTATCCCATCGACCGTGACGGCACAGAGATTTTCACAAACACTCCCCAGATTCAGAAATACAGAAAGATGAACCTTGAGCTTCTTCTCTCGAACCACGACAAGAAGTGTCTCTCCTGCCCGAGAAGCGACAATTGCGAGCTCCAGAAGCTTTGCCTCGAGTACGGCGTTGACGAGACTAAGTTTGAGGGTGAAGAGACTCACTACGACGAGGATAAGTCCACACTTCACCTCGTTCGTAACAACAACAAGTGTATCCTTTGCCGCCGCTGCGTAGCTGCTTGTAAGGAGCAGTTCGTATCCGTTATCGGCGCTAACAACCGTGGTTTTGATTCACTCATCGGCTGCGGCTTCAACAAGGATTTAGGCGAGGTTGCCTGCGTAAGCTGCGGTCAGTGTACCGTTGTTTGTCCCACAGGCGCGCTTGTTGAGCGTGACGATACCGAGAAGGTATTCGCTGCTATCGCTGATCCCACAAAGCACGTTGTTGTTCACACAGCTCCGTCAATCAGAGCTACTCTCGGCGAGTGCTTCGGTATGCCGATCGGCACAAACGTCAAGGGCAAAATGGTTACAGCTCTCAAGATGCTCGGCTTCGATAAGGTATTTGATACCAACTTCGGTGCTGACCTTACAATTATGGAAGAGGGAACAGAGTTTATTCAGCGCGTTCAGAACGGCGGAACTCTCCCGATGATTACTTCCTGCTCACCCGGTTGGGTTAAGTTCTGCGAGCATTACTATCCCGACCTTATCCCGCACCTCTCAACTTGTAAGTCTCCTCAGCAGATGCAGGGCTCAATGATTAAGTCCTACTATGCAGAGAAGGCAGGCATCGACCCCAAGGACATCGTTGTCGTATCGGTAATGCCCTGCGTAGCTAAGAAGTTTGAGATTACCCGTGACGACCAGGGTCGTGACGGTATGCAGGATAACGACATCTCCATCTCCACACGTGAGCTTGGCAAGATGATTAAGAGAGCGGGTATCCAGTTCACAGAGCTCGAGGATTCCGACTTTGATCCGTTAATGGCTATCGGTTCGGGCGCAGGTACAATCTTCGGCGCAACAGGCGGTGTTATGGAGGCTGCTCTCCGTACAGTTGCCGACGTTCTCACAGGCGAAGACCTCAAGCAGATTGACTATAAGGAAGTCAGAGGAACTGACGATATCAAGGAAGCTACCTACGACGTTGCTGGAATGCAGGTTAAGGTTGCCGTTACATCGGGTCTCAAGAACGCTGCAAAGCTTCTCGACGAGATCAGAGCAGGCAAGTCTCCCTACCAGTTCATCGAGGTTATGTGCTGTCCCGGCGGCTGCGTAAACGGCGGCGGTCAGCCTATCCAGCCCGGTCATGTCCGCAACTTCACTGACCTCAAGGCTCTCAGAGCTAAGGCTCTCTATGAGGATGACCTCAGCCTCGAGTACAGAAAGTCGCACGACAACCCCGAGATTAAGGCTATCTATGACGAGTTCCTCGGCGAGCCCGGTTCACACAAGGCTCACGAGCTTCTCCACACATCCTATGTAGCAAGAGAGAAATAATCTCATAAAGCTTAGGGCGGAGCATTTAGCTCCGCCCTTTATTTTATCTTATCTTTTCGATAGTGACCTTCAGGTTTTTGTCTACGGTTATTTTGTACACGGTGTTATCGGATTTATCCTTAAAGGGCATACTCTCCGTAACCGTTGCTGTTGTTTTGCCTTCCTTTTTACCAGTAAAGGTGAAAGTTATATTGTATCCTGCGCCGTTTAATTCTTCGTGGTTTGCCTTGGAGTATTCTTTTCCAGTGGTGCAGCTAACAATCGAGGTGTCTTTAACCACAATACTGTACTCGGCTCCGCCGTCATACGAATGAAAGGACAGCGACGCAGAGCGCCTATCCTTCTCGTCTTTGCAGCCAGAAAGAAGCAAGACAGCGGCGAAAACGATTACTGATATTATCCTGAAAATAACTCTGCGATTCATAATATTCCTTCCGACTCTTAATTATACTCATATATTATCAAAAAACATCTTAGTAGTAAAGAGGAAATAGAATCTGATTATTAATATCGCGATTCAAGTTCCGTTTTTTTGTGCGAGTGACGTATGTTCATCTATGTGAAATGTCCATCTCGCTTGTTACGGCGTGTGTAATGGGAAAGGATAATCTACGCTCCTCGCTAAT
The DNA here is from genome assembly GCA_900315785.1 of uncultured Eubacteriales bacterium. GTDB lineage: Bacteria > Bacillota > Clostridia > Oscillospirales > Acutalibacteraceae > Ruminococcoides. The sequence continues at coordinate 2,352 of ONAL01000049.1, read as the reverse complement.
AATGTGCCGTCGGCACATTTTCTTAACGCTCGGCTTCAAGTCCCTACTCGCATAAAAAATCAGGAGTACCTTAATAGTACTCCTGATTATGGTGCGAGTGACGGGACTTGAAGCACTATATTCTTTTAGAGAATTATAATTGCAATGCTTACTTTTTCGCAGGACTTTATTCCCGAAAAACAGATTAAAGATTATTTGCATTTTTCCAAAAATCTCTTTTTGCTCCGTTTTTGCTCCAAAATTCAAAAACAATGATTATTCCCTTGGAAATACTCCGATTTCTTACGAAGCTTTAGAATGAGCGTCGAAGCTCAACAGCGTATCAGACAAAGTGTCAGCGGCTTTTTTCTGAGCAAAGAACATTATTCGCTTTATATTGGAATCAGCACGTTGCGCGCGCTTCCTTGTTTGGAACATAATGCGACAGCACTTACTCGATTTATTTAATAATTTGTAAAACCTATATCGGCTAATGTCATTCCTGTTTCGGAAACAAGGAGCGAATTGAGGCACGATAACGCGTACTTAAATTCTGTGTTAGTGTGATCCTTTACTTTTTCGGAAGACATTGAATATGTATTAGTGAGTACCTTGATTGAAGGAATTGTGCTGTCGGGATTATATGTTGCTGTTTGTGCCGTAATTATTGTTGAATAAGAGGACTCAACCTCATCATACTCATAATAGACGTTAGTTCCTTCAGCCGTAATATAATCAAAACCGGTAAGCGAGTAATAAAATTCAATACTCACGCCTATATTATACTCGTCCGGCTCATCGCTGTAATCCTCGTGCCAGCCGAACACAAACATCTTATTCTTCGGAATATAGCGAATACTGTAAATATCCTCAGTCTCGCTGTCCTGGTATGTTCCGAAAATGCCCGCTTCGCCATAGCTGTTTGTATCGCCTTTATCGAGGATATAGTCCTTGAGCGCGTTGAGATTGCTTTTGACGCTTGTGTTAACCGTCTTGTTCAGAACGGTTACGGTACAGCTTGATTTAAGCTTGGTGCCGTCTGTTGTAGTCGCCGTAACGGTAGCTATACCCGATTTTTTCGCGGTAATCTTTCCCGTTGAGCTGACAGTCGCAATCTTGGAATTAGAGCTCGACCACTTCACTTTTTTGACCGTTACGTTAGAGGGCTTCAAGGTGCATTTTAGTGTGCTTGAGCTTCCCTTGGTAAGCGTAACGCTCTTTTTTATTGCTATACTCTTAGCCTTAACATTTTTAACGGTAACCATGCACACAAACTTTTTGCCGTTGTTAGTTGCCGTAATATTCGCGCTGCCCGCCTTTTTGGCGACAACCTTGCCCTTGGAGCTTACGGTCGCTACGGACTTTTTGGATGTAGTCCATTTAACTTTTCCAGAAACATTTTTCAGCTTCAGTGTGTATGACTTCCCAACATTCAGGCTCAGCTTGGTTTTGTTAAGTTTCGCAGTTGCAGCATTTGCCGATATAGACGAAAATCCGACAGAGCCTAACACGATAACAACAACTAGACATATGGATAGTCTTTTCCTCATATTGATAGTTTTCATCTTCAAATCCCTCCTGAATTTTCAAATAAAAAAACGCACAATCCGAAGACTGCGCGCCAAAAAACGCATTGCTCCGATTGCTGCAAGACAATTTAATATTATACAAACCTTATCAAAGAATAAAGTATAACCAGATGGAGCATACATTTTTTACATAATATAAGCAAAAAATGTACACTTATTCCTTGATAAGAAAAATTAAATTATCTCGCAGCTCAATAATACCATATGTAATCCTATTTTTCAAGAGAAAAATATTAAAGGAAAATCGCACTGTCTAACAAGTGACAGTACGGTCGATTTTAAACTAATGATTATATAATTATCCTCTCTGAGTTCCATTTTTGCTCCGTTTTTTTGGTTGTACGAGCGACATATTCTCCATCAGTCCGAGAAGTTACGTTCCGCTTGTTGCGGCGTGTGCATAACTATAAGTATCATCTACGCGGCGGCGGGGAAACAGTCAGCAGGACTGTTTTCTGATCCGCCTGTTCAAGTCCCGCCATTCGTTCGTGAGATATTGGTGCGAGCGACGTATTCTCCTGCTATTTAGAACGTTACATTTCGCTTGTTGCGGCGTGTGCATAGCTATAAGTATCATCTGCGCGGCGGCGGGAAAACAGTCCGCAGGACTGTTTTCTGATCCGCCTGTTCAAGCCCCTGCTCGCATAGCAAAAGAAAAGGGTATCCTATGGATACCCTTTTCTTTTGGTGCGAGTGACGGGACTTGAACCCGTACGTCAAAGACACACGCCCCTCAAACGTGCCTGTCTGCCTATTCCAGCACACTCGCATATGCAATTTTCAT
>ONAL01000027.1 GCA_900315785.1 uncultured Eubacteriales bacterium | reverse complement strand
TACAGAGTAGCATAAATTCTTTGCATTTTCAATATTTCTTTTTTGACTGACTTCTTGTCGGTCTTTTAGTATTGCTTTTTTATAAAAAAACACACCTGCATTCCAGCAAGTGTGTTTTTCTTAAAAGCACCTTCGGCTTATCTTAATGATATTGTCCCCGAGGGGAGCGTTTTGTTGTTGGAAATTATTTCTTACCTCTGTAGTTTACGTGCCAGAGATCCTTTGCGTACTCGATAATAGCTCTGTCGGAGCTGAACTTACCTGAGTTAGCAACATTCATAAGACACTTTCTGCCGAACGCTACTCTGTCAGCGTAGTCCTCGTTAGCCTTAATCTTGGCGTCAACGTAGGACATAAGATCGTAAAGTACGAAGTAATGGTCAGCTGCATGCCATGAAGCACCGTCGAGAAGAGCCCTGTGGAGCTCTGCGAAGCTGCCCTCACCCTGAGCGTTGCCGTCGGAAACAGTACCGTCAATGAGTGTGTCAACAACTTCCTTGATTTCGGGATTGGAGTTGTAGATTGAACGTGAGGAATAGGAATCCTTGATTTCCTCAATCTCCTCAACTCTTGCGCCGAAGATATACTCGTTCTCAACGCCTGCTGCCTCGGCGATTTCGATGTTAGCGCCGTCCCATGTACCGAGAGTAACAGCACCGTTTACCATAAACTTCATGTTACCTGTACCGGAAGCCTCTGTACCTGCGAGAGATGTCTGCTCTGAGATATCAGCAGCAACGACAATCTTCTCAGCGTAGCTTACGTTGTAGTTGGAGCAGTAAACAACCTGGAGCTTATCCTTGGTGTCGGGATCGTTGTTAACGAGGTTAGCGAGCTCGTTGATATACTTGATGATAGCCTTTGCTCTTGCGTAACCGGGAGCAGCCTTTGCGCCGAAGATGAAGCAGGTGGGCTTCCAGTTCGGGAGCTTACCGGCTTTGATTCTCTTGTAGATGAGCATAATCGAGAAAGCGTTGATGAGCTGTCTCTTGTACTCGTGGAGACGCTTAACCTGGATATCAAAAATCATATTCGGGTTAACTTCTACGCCGTCCATCTTCTTGATGTAAGCAGCGAGCTGCTTTTTCTTCTTAGCCTTAATCTTGTTGAACTCTTTGACAGTGTCGTCATCCATCATCTTGTTGAGCTTGGAGAGCTTGGAGAGGTCCTTGAGCCAGCCGTTGCCTACTCTGTCGGTGATAAACGCGGAGAGCTCGGGGTTGCACAGACCGAGCCAGCGGCGCTGTGTGATACCGTTTGTCTTGTTCTGGAAACGCTCGGGATATACGTTGTACCAATCCTTGAGAACGTCAGCCTTGAGGATTTCGGTATGAATCTGAGCAACGCCGTTTACATATGTGGAAACGTAGGTTGCGAGACGAGCCATATGAACAGTGTTGTTGTCGACGATTCTCATTCTCGCCTTCTGCTCCTCGTTAACGCCCATAGCGGTGAGCTCTTCCTGGAGCTTGTTAGCGATGAGGCAGATGATGTGGTAAATCTCGGGAACAACGTCCATCATAAGGTCAGCGTGCCACTTCTCGAGCGCTTCGCCGAGAACGGTGTGGTTGGTGTAGGAGCAGGTCTTGCGGGCGATATCAAACGCCTCGTCAAATGTGAGACCGTCCTTCATAAGAAGTCTTACGAGCTCGGGGATAGCGGATACAGGATGAGTATCGTTGAGCTGGAACGCGTAAATCTCCGCGAACTTGCTGTAATCCGAGCCGTGCTTAGCCTTGTAGTGGTTAACGATATCCTGGAGAGAAGCGGAGCAGAAGAAATACTGCTGCTTGAGTCTTAAAACCTTGCCCTCGTAGGTGTTATCGTTCGGATAAAGAACGCGGGAGATGTTCTCAGCGTCGTTCTTTGCCTTAACGGAGCTGTCATAGTGGCTGTTGTTGAACTCCTGGAAGTCAAAATCATCCACAGCCTCAGCCTGCCAGAGACGGAGAGTGTTGATGTTGGAGGTATCGTAACCGATAACAGCCATATCATAAGGAACAGCCTTTACTGTCTGACCCTTGAAGTCTACATAAACGGTGAGGTCGTCACGGCGAACACACCACGGATCGCCGAACTTCTGCCAATCGTCAGCTACCTCTACCTGATAGCCGTTCTCGATAAGCTGCTTGAAGAGACCGTACTTGTAACGAATGCCGTAACCGTCGAGCGGAACCTCCTGAGTAGCCGCTGAATCGAGGTAGCAGGCTGCGAGACGGCCGAGACCGCCGTTACCGAGAGCCGCGTCGTCAACTTCTTCAAATACGTTGATGTCCATACCCTTCTTCTTGAGGAAGTCCTTTGCCTCGTCAAGAATTCCGAGACAGTAGAGGTTGTTGTACATCATACGTCCCATAAGGAACTCGGCTGAGAAGTAGAAGGCTCTTCTGCCCTGAGCGTGCTTTTTCTTACTCTTTACCCAGTTGTCGGAAATTTCGGACTGAACATATCTGCCGAAAAGGTAGTGAAGCTGAGCGGGAGAAAGCTCCTCGGGCTTTTTACAGTAAAGCGCCTTTGAGCTCTTTTTGAGCTCGTCCATAATTAATTTACCCATAATTAATCCTCCAGTCGTCCGTAAATATCGGACATCCATGATAATCTCTTTGCAAGCTCCTCGGTCAGAGCGTCGGCGTCCATTCTCCATACCCAGTTACCGCCTAAGGTAGAGGGCACATTCATTCTCGCCTCCGAGCCGAGACCCAGGATATCCTGCATCTGAATAACTGCGTAGTCCGCCTTGCTCTCGTAAGCTGTGCGGATTACTCCCCAGTTAAACTCTTCGCCGTCCTTAATCTTGCAATAGTCAACGGCGCACTTTATTTCCTCAGGCTCAGCCTGACTGTACCAACCCATTATCGTGTCGTTATCGTGGGTGCCGGTGTAAACAACACAGTTGCTGTTCGGGTAGTTATGGGGTAGGAAGTCGTTCTCGTCGTCGCCGTCAAACGCGAACTCGAGAACCTTCATTCCGGGGTAACCGCTGTCCTTGAGGAGCTTCTTGACTCCGGGACTGAGGTCGCCCAAATCCTCGGCAACAATCGGAATATCGCCGAGAGCGTCCTTCATCTTATTGAAGAAATCCATTCCGGGACCGTCCATCCACTCGCCGTTGATGGCGTTCTCGGACGGATAAGGAATAGCGTAGTAATCATTAAACGCGCGGAAATGGTCGATTCTTGTGATATCGTAAAGATTCGCCGCCGCAGCGATTCGGTTGAACCACCATACGTAGTCGGTCTGCTTTAAGTATGCCCAGTCATAGAGCGGATTACCCCAGAGCTGACCTGTCTCCGAGAAATAATCGGGGGGACAGCCTGCAACGCAAACGGGCATATTATCCTTGTCGAGCCAGAAAACGTCGGGGTTAGCCCATGTGTCCGCGCTGTCCATAGCAACGTAGATGGGCATATCGCCGAGAATCTGAATTCCGAGGTCGTTTACATACTCACGGAACTCGTACCACTGCTCGTAAAATTTAAACTGAATCCACTTCCAGAAGTCAATGTCCTCTGCAAGGTTCTTCTTGTACTTTCTTATGGCTGCGGGTCTGCGCATCTTAATCGCTTCGTCAGGCCATTCGGGCCAAGCCGACATATCAAAGCTCTTCTTAACCGCCATATAAAGCGCGTAATCGTCGAGCCAGTGGGCGTTGTCCTTCTTGAATTCCTCAAATACATCGAGCTCGTAGTCCTCGATATAGGCATCATACGCCTTCTTGAGCACAACAAAACGGTTGTTGTAAATCTTCTCGTAATCAACCTCGTTGGGATTGTCTCCCCAATCAATAGCGTCGAGCTGCTCCTTTGAGATAAGCTCTTCCTCAACCAAGGTGTCGAGGTCAATCATATACGGGTTACCCGCGTATGTGGAGAACGACTGGTAGGGCGAATCGCCGTAGCTGGTCGGTCCTGCGGGAAGAATCTGCCATATCTTCTGACCTGCCTCGGATAAGAAATCCGCAAAAGCTCTTGCCTCCTTACCGATGGTACCGATTCCGTAAGGCGACGGTAACGAGGTAATAGGCATCAGAATTCCTGCCACTCTTGCCATAAATTCATCTCCCTTCAGATGATAAGAATATTAAGTTTTCTCTTATGGGCGGCCTCTCGCGGCTCTTTCCCACAATAGTTGGTATAATTTTACCATACAAAATCTGATTTAGCAATACCCTTTTTGTAATTTTATACCAAAAGCAACATAAAAAACAGCTATTATCTGATTTTATTGAGTAAAAGCCACAATGCTATATTAGCAGCCTCGCGACGAATATTCTCCCTGTCAAAAGGCTTGACATCTGAGAGCGACGCCTTGACAACCTCGGTTGTGCCCTGACAGCTCAAAGCAATATAAACGAGACCGACGGGCTTTTCATCCGTTCCGCCTGTGGGACCCGCGATTCCCGTGGTCGAAATACCGTAATCGGCGTTCGCGAGAGCTCTGACTCCCTCCGCCATCTGGGACGCTACTGCTCCCGAAACCGCGCCGAGCGCGGCGAGAGTTTCGCCTTTTACTCCGAGCAGCTTGCGCTTTATGCCGTTCGAATAGGAGCAGACACCGCATTCGAACACATTTGACGCTCCGCTCGCCTCGGTGATACGTTTGCTCACAAGTCCGCCCGTGCAGCTTTCCGCGGTCGCGACGGTTTTGTTGAGCTCATAAAGCCTTCTGACAACCAATTCGGGGAGCTTCTTGGGGTTAATTCCCTCTTTTGCCAATAAATTGATGAATTTTTCAGCCGTAATTTCAAACATTTTCATCACCTCACTGATATTTTAACATAAATCACTTTGTTATTGCAATCGGTAAAAATATTTGGTAGAATAAAAAGTGCAATATTTTCATTATAAAAGGAAAAATCTATGCCTTGGTTTTTTACTGACCGCGAAATTGACGCGGACAAATACATAATTGAGGGCGAAACCGCCCGCCATATGCTCAAAAGCCTGAGGATGAAGCAGGGTGAGGAGCTCACCCTGGTGACTCCGTCGGGGATTCAGCTCGACTGCGTTCTCGCTTTGGCGTCAAACGACACGGCTGAGGTCGATATCATAAGCCGAAAAACCTGCGAAAACGAGCCCGACGTAAAAATCACGCTCTATCAGGCTTTGCCTAAGGGCGACAAGATGGACTACATCGTACAGAAATGCGTGGAGCTCGGCATAAGCGAGATTGTGCCCGTGATTTCCGCAAGGTGCGTCTCGCGTCCCGACGAGAAATCACTCAGAAAAAAGCTCTTGCGCTGGCAGAAAATCGCGCTCGAGGCGGCTCAGCAGTCGCGGCGCGGTATTATACCGAAAATCGGCGCCGCGCTCAGCTTCAGACAGGCGGTCGAAAAGAGCAAGGAAAACGAGCTCAACATATTTTTCTATGAGCTCGGCGGCGAAAGTGTCGCGCAAATCCTCACGGACAAGCCGAAAACAATCGGCTTTTTCATAGGCAGCGAGGGCGGCTTTGAGGAAAAGGAAGCTCAGCTTGCCGCCGAAGCGGGCGCAAAAACCGCCACGCTCGGCAAACGGATTCTAAGGGCGGAGACAGCTCCGCTTGCGGCTCTGTCTGTTATTATGTACCAGACAGGCAACTTTGACTAGGAGGAAATTATGATTGGTATTATCTGCGCAATGGCTGTTGAGGTCGAAGGTCTCAAGTCGATGATGGACAACAGGCTTGACCTGGACTACGCGAAAATCAAGTTTACCATGGGCACAATCGAGGGCAAGGACGTCGTTGCCGCCGAATGCGGCGTGGGCAAGGTGAACGCCGCGATGTGCGCTCAGCTTATGATTGACAAGTTCAACCCCGACCTCATCATCAACAGCGGCGTTGCGGGCGCTCTGACCGATGACCTGACAATCTGTGATATGGTAGTCGGCACCGAGGTGCTCCAGCACGATATGAACGCGTCGGCGCTCGGCGACCCCATCGGCGAAATTGATTTCCCCGACGCAAAGCGCATTTACTTCCCCTGCGACGAGAAGATTGCCGAAAAAATCTTTAAGCTCTGCGAGAGTATCGAGGACGCGAACGCGTTCAAGGGCAGAATCGCTTCGGGCGACCTGTTCGTTTCCAGAAGAAGCAAGCGCGAGAGAATCAACATCCGCTTTGACGCTATCGCCTGTGAAATGGAGGGCGGCGCAATCGGTCACGTCTGTTTCAGAAACGGCGTGCCGTTCTGCGTGTTCAGGGTTATCTCCGACGACCTGAACAAGAGCCAGGGTATGGATTTCAAGGACTTCTGCGGTATCGCAAGCCGCAGGTCGATTCTTGTAATCTCCGACTTTATCAAAAGCCTTTGACGGCGGCTTTTGTCTCGGTATTGACAAGGTATTAATTTTCAGTTAAAATAGTTTAGTTGCGAAAAAACGCGAAAATCTATAAGGGAGTGACTTCCTAATGCAGTTAACAGGCGCGGAAATCATTTGTGAATGCTTAATAGAGCAGGGCGTAGACACCGTTTTCGGTTATCCGGGCGGCGCGGCTCTAAACACCTATGACGCATTGTACAAGTACAGCGATAAAATCAAGCATATACTCACAGCTCACGAGCAGGGCGCGGCTCACGCCGCAGACGGCTACGCGAGAGCTACGGGCAAGGTCGGCGTATGTATCACGACCTCGGGTCCCGGAGCGACAAACACCGTGACGGGTATCGCCACGGCGAACATCGACAGCATCCCGATGGTAATCATCACAGGTAACGTAAATACGGGACTTCTCGGACGCGACAGCTTCCAGGAGGTTGACATCGTAGATATCGTAAAGCCCATCACAAAGGGAAGCTATCTCGTAAAGCGTGTTGAGGACTTAGCTCCCGCAATCCGTACAGCGTTCGCGCTCGCGAACGACGGCAGAAAGGGTCCCGTTCTCATCGACGTTCCCAAGGATATCACGGCTCAGCTCACCGATTACAGACCTCTCACTCCTCCCGAAAAGACAAACCCCGAGGTTTCGGGCGCAGAGGATATCGCAAAGGCTGTTGAGCTCATCAATAACGCAAAATTTCCGATTATCTACGCTGGCGGCGGCGTAATCAGCGCTGACGCGTCCGCTCAGCTGCTCGAGTTCGCCGAGAAAATCGACGCTCCCGTATGCTGCTCGCTGATGGGTCTCGGCTGTATTCCCGCAACCCACAGACTGAATATGGGTAACCTCGGTATGCACGGCACCTACGCGACAGGTATGGCAACCGAGAAATGCGACCTCATCATCGCGTGCGGAGCGAGATTCTCCGACCGTGTTGCGGGCGACCCCAAGAAATTCGGTAATCAGGCAAACATCATTCACATCGATATAGACGAGAACGAAATCGACAAGAACGTCAAGACCGACAACCACATTGTCGGCGATATGAAGGCTGTTCTTGAGATTCTCAACAACCACGTTGAAAAGCAGAACCACACACAGTGGCTCGTTCAGCTTGAAATCTGGAAGGGCGAACACGTCGCTCACAGAGAAAAGCTCGGCGACTATATGTCCGCTCTCGACGTTCTCCTTATGATTAACAAGAAGAAGAACCCCGAGGACATCATCGCAACCGACGTAGGTCAGCACCAGATGTGGGTTGCTCAGTACTCGGAGATTGAGCGTCCGCGCACACTGCTCACCTCAGGCGGTATGGGCACAATGGGCTTCGGTATGGGCGCGGCAATCGGCGCTCAGTGCGGCTGCCCGAGAAAGAGAGTTTTCCTCGTAACAGGCGACGGAAGCTTCCATATGAACTTAAACGAGCTCGTAACGCTCAAATCCTACAACCTGCCCGTTATTGTGCTTGTGTTCAATAACAAGGTGCTCGGTATGGTAAGACAGTGGCAGAAGCTGTTCTACGGCAGCCGCTTCTCACAGACCGACCCCAAGCGCGCTACCGACTTTGTAAAGGTAGCCGAGGCGTTCGGAATTCCCGGCTTCAGACTTAACAAGGCTGAGGATGTCGAAGAGGTATTCGACAAGGCTATGGGTCTTGGCGGTCCCGCGGTCATCGACTGCGTAATCAGCCCCGACGCAAACGTCCTCCCGATGATTCCTCCGGGAAAGACAGTAAACGAAATAGTCACAGAAATGTAAAGTAAAAAGCTCCCATTTCGGGAGCTTTTTCATTTCTCAAAATTATTTCTTTTCTTTGAAAGCGAAGAAACGCTGTCCGACGTAGTTGCAGGCTACGAAGGTGCAGGCTCCGACGAGGAGCGCCGCGTTGCCCGCGAATTTCTTGACAGACCAGCCGAACATCGTGAGACCGTTCGCCGTGCAAATCCAGGTAACGAGCGGTGATACAACCACATAAGCGATTACATAGCAGACCGCGATATTCAGCGCGAAGCGGAACACGGGCTTCCAGCCCTTTTCCGTGTTCTTGAAGGTAAAGTACTTGTTGAGGAAGTAGCTTACGACGCTTCCGATGAAGTTGCCGAGGAATGAAGCGAGAATTACTCCCCAGTCGTACTTATCCCAGCCGAAGCAGTTGTAGAACACAAACTGCAGTCCCATACCGATTATGGTATTGAGAATACCGACCAGAATAAACTTCCAGAACTTTATGTCAAAGAAGTTTTTCAGAAAATCTTTCATTATATTCACCTACCAAGCAAGATTATAACAGCAAAACCCAAAAAAGTCTATATTTTTATTAAAATTAATTGTTTACGTCACTATGTTTTTGTGCTATTATATAGGTTAGAGTTTTTAAAAGGAGACTTCTGATGGCTATCAAGAAAAAGAGAAAGGCGTCCCCTGACAAGGTCAGAAAAAATCCGACCGAGCAGGAGCTCAGGATTGCCAAAAGAGACGGGTTCAGATTCCCCTTGCTTGCCGTTCCGAACGAAAACCGACTGGACGGCAAAAAGGACAGAAACCGAAACCTGTTCGTAATACTTTCATTTATTATTCCGTTTTTGCTGATGTACACGGCGTACGCGGTTCATAAGTGTCAGCCCTTCGGCGACCAGCAAATCCTCGTTACCGACCTGTGGCATCAGTATTTCCCCTTCCTCGTCGACTATCAGGACAAGCTCAAGCACGGCGAATCGCTGTTCTGGTCGTGGACTCAGGGCGGAGGCACGAACTACTTCTCGCTGATGTCGTACTATCTGGCGAGCCCGCTGAACTTCCTCACGGTGCTCCTGCCGTCAAAGCTGTTCGACTACAACAACGTCGCGATGGTGAATATGTTCCTGACCTTCTCCGTGGCTGTAAGAATCGGCTGCGCGGGCGGTTTCTTTGCAATATTCGCGCGCTACGTGTTCAAGCGCAACGACTTCTCGCTCGTTATCTTCTCGAGCTGCTTCGCGTTCAGCGCGTTCTTTATGGGCTATTATTGGTGCTATATCTGGCTCGATACGGCGGCTCTCACTCCGCTCGTCACAGCAGGCTTTATAGCGATGATGAGAGAGCGGAAGTACAGGCTGTACACGATTTCGCTGGCGGTTTCCATTCTGGCAAACTACTATGTCGGCTTGTTCACGTGCATATTTATGCTGCTGTGCTTCATCGGCTACAACATCATTGAGTGGAAGAACCTCAAGACCTTCGGCAAGAATTTCCTCAGAATCGGCGTTTGCTCGGTAATCGCGATTATGATGACGGCGATACTGACGCTCCCCGCCTTCTTCGGTCTGCAGAACACTCACGCCGCTGGCAGCTCGTTCCCGTCGACCTACGCGATTAACCTGCCGCAGCTGACCTACAGCTCGAGCTTCAAGTCGTTCGGCGACGGCTTCTGGACAACGATGGACGGTCTCAGACACGTTCTCGCGAACTCCCTCTCCTTCATTCAGCCGACAACTACGGCGAGCGAGGGTATGCCCAATGTAGCCTGCGGAATGGTAGCTCTTGTGCTCGGTCTGTTCTTCTTTGTTTCACGCAAGGTTAAGCTCAGAGAAAAACTCTTCTGCGGCGGACTTCTCATTTTCCTCGGACTGAGCTTCGTTATCCGTCAGCTCGACTATATCTGGCACGGATTCCACTTCACAAATATGATTCCCTACCGCTTCAGCTATCTCGTAAGCTTTGTGGTAGTTGTGATGGCGTACAGAGCGTACACCGTTATCCAGCACATCAACATCTTTGACGCGATTATCACAGGTCTGCTGACGCTGGGCGTGTTCCTGCTGTCATACGACCTCAACCCCGATTACAAGCTCCACGAGGGCGGCGAGAACGAAATCACAATCAAGATTGTGCTCTACTCGGCGATTATCGCGGGAATCGTCGTTGTACTGCTCATTATGTACTCGCGGTTCTGGCTAAGCAAGACCTTCCTTGCGCTGGGACTTGCGGCGCTCACGATTGTATCGAGCGCGGCGACGGCTTACCTCGGTGTTGACGTCACCAAGGTTACGACCACCTATGAATACCCCAGAGGCGGCGAAAACACCGCTCTGACGGTCGATTATATGAACGAGATTGAAAAGGATACGCCAGAGCTCTGGCGAGCCGAGTTCACAAGCACCCAGACGCTCTGCGACTCGTCGCTCAACGGCTTTAACGGCGTTTCGATGTTCAACTCGATGACCAACGAAAGCATTACTCGCTTTGCCGAGAACTTCGGACTTATGGGCTGGCTGTCGGGCAACCGCTACACCTACGCGGAGAGCTCGCCCGTTACCAACCTGTTTATGAACCTCAAGTATATCATCACGCGTGACGGCAACTACAACAACAAGGAAACGCTGATGGAGATTAAGAACCACGGCAACGTAAAACTCCTCAAGAACACCTCGTATCTGCCGATGGGTTATATGACAGACACAATGCTCCTCAACTACAAGGGCGAGGACGCAGAGGACACCTACAATCCCTTCGACAAGCAGAACGACTTCTTCAAGAAGGCGACAGGCACAACCGAGGACGTTTATGAAAAGCTCCAGGTTGAGAATCAGGCTCACACCGATTACGAGCAGTTCAAGGTAAACCTTCCCTACGCGGGCGCTTACGGCGAATACAGCTTTTACTGCTCGGATTCCTCGATAAGTCCTCACCTACACTGGAACTACAGAGCTCCCAAGTCGGGCTACTACTACGCTTATACAAGAATTTCAAGCGGCAGCGAGAACGTTACGATTCAGCGCAACAACGCTAACCGCGACGGTACAAGCAGCTTCTATATCAAGAGACCGTACATTATGTCAATCGGTTACTTCGACAAGGGCGACGTGATTTCGGTTCACAGCGAGCTCAGCCAGAACGCGAGCGGCAACGCTCAGATTTATGTCAACTACTTCAACAAGGACGTATTTGACAAGGGCGTTGAGAAGCTCAGCGAGAGCGTTATGAAAACGACAAAGCTGACAGGCTCGTCGATGGAAGGCGAAATCGACGCCAAGAAGGACGGACTGTTCTTCACATCTATCCCCTACGAGAGCGGCAAGACCGACAACGAAAAGCTTATCGGCAAACTCTTTGCGAGCGATTCCGAGGGTTGGCAGGCATTTGTCGACGGCAAAAAGGTTGACGTGACGCCTGTTGCGAACGCGCTTGTAGCGTTCAGGCTCTCCAAGGGCAAGCACACGATAGAGCTCCGCTACATTCCCAAGGGCTTTATCAGAGGCGCAATAATTACGCTGACGGCGATACTGCTCTTTACACTGTACACGGTATTCCTGTTCCTGTGGAGAAAGAAGAAGCTTCCCAAAAAGCTTTTGGACAGGCTCCCAGAGAGAACGGAAAAAGCGTTCACATTGTTCTGATAACGACGAACGGCTCAGTCCCGAACGGGATTGAGCCGTGATTTTTGTTTTATAAAGAAACTTTTCTATCCCGCCGTTGATGAACGCTCTGTAAGACGGACGTTCCGAAAGACGGGCGAGAGTGCCCGTCGGCACTTTTTTAGAATAGCTTAAAAATCTTTATTGAGTTTTCCCTGATAATTCCGAGCCCGAGGAAGATTTCGCCGTCCTTGACACGATATATGCTCCCCTCGGGGATATCCTGTCCTCTGAGCCTTGTGCGGACAAGGTCGAGCGCTCCGCCGTTTCTGAAGCGCTTTGACTGGGCTTCGCTGACGAAGAGCTCGGGATAGGTGACGAAAATACTCTCGGTGCTCCGCACCCTCTGCTCAAGCTCTCCGTTTTCGGCGAGCTTTTTTATTTCGTCAAGCGTCAGGCTGTCGCCGAGCGTATAACCGCACGCCGCGGTTCTTCTCAGCGAGGTCATAACCGCGCCCGAGCCGAGCCTGTCGCCGATATCGCCGATTATCGTGCGGATATATGTACCGCGCGAACAGCTTATTTCGAGCGTTCCGCTCTGCTCCGTCTCGTCAAATGCCGCAAGGCTGAGACGGTAAACCGTGACCTTCCGAGCCTTCCGCTCAACCTCAATTCCCTTTCGGGCAAGGTCATAGAGCCTTTGACCGTTCACGGAAACCGCCGAATACATAGGCGGAATCTGCTCGATTTCGCCCGAGAACTCTGGAATCAGTCTCTCGATATCCTCACGCGTAAAGCGGCATTCTTTCTCTTCCCTGACCTCTCCCCAGATATCAAGCGTATCCGTGGCAACGCCGAGCTTAAAGGTCGCCGTGTAGTCCTTGTCGTGGTTCGGGACGATATCCTGAGCCTTTGTCGCGTTGCCCAAAAGAAGCGGCAAAACGCCTGTGGCGTTGGGGTCAAGCGTGCCCGTGTGACCGATTTTCCGCTGACCGCTGAGCCGTCTGACAACAGCCACAACGTCAAACGAGGTGAAGTCCGAGGGCTTATCTACAACGAGAACTCCGTTCATAACAGCTCTTCCGCCGCGGCTCTGAGGCTCTCGATAACGCCTTCGAGCGTGCCTTCCAGAGTACATCCCGCAGCGCCGACGTGACCGCCGCCGCCGAACCTTTTACAGAACGCGCAGGCGTCAACGTCGCCGTTTGAGCGAGCGGAAATCTTGTAGATACCGTTCGGCTTTTCGCGGATTGTGATACCGAGCCTTACGCCCTCAATCTGGCGCGGAATCGAGGCTATGCCCTCAGTTTCGTCGTCGCCCATTCCCTCAACCATTTTGAGGGTTGTGTAGATGATTGCGCATTTATCGTCGGCGCAGAAAATCATATTCTCGAGCACGTCGCGCTCAAGCTCGATTCTGCGCTTGGTCTTTGTCTCGAACATTATCTTATTAATGAAGTCGCTGTCACAGCCGATGTCGAGCAAATCCGCGGCAATCCTCAGAGTTTTTGAGGTCGTATTGACGTAGCGGAAGCAGCCCGTATCGGTGGAGACGGCGGTGTAAAGACAGTTCGCGATGTTCCTGTCAATCGTTACGCCGAGCTCCTTAATCAGCTCGAAGATAATCTCGCCCGCAGCCGCTGCCGTCGGGTCAACATATTTTTGGGGAGCCGTCACGACGTTTGAGCCGTGGTGGTCGATACAGAGGTCGATTCTGCCCCTGTAGCTGTCCTCGTTTTTGCCGAGCAGCTTTTCGTCGGCTACGTCGACGGAAACGATGAACTCAGGCTCAAAATCCATATCCTCGACAATCGAGGTGATAAAGTCGAAGTTCTTTGGCTTGTCGGTTGTGACCACATTTGCGTTCTTGCCGAGCTTTCTCAGCGCAAGCGCAAGCGCGCAGCCGCAGCCGAGACAATCGCCGTCGGGGTAGTTGTGGGTGAGAATTTCGAAGTTGTTATTTTCTTTTAAAACAGACGCAATTTCCTTAATTGTCATCGTTTTCATCCTTCTTAATATCAAGGTCGTTCAGAATTCGGGATATATTCGCGCTGTACTCAATGCTGTCGGTCGCGGTGAAAATCAGGCTCGGAACGTGCCTGAGCTTGAGCCTGAGCCCAAGCTCGCGGCGGATAAAGCCCGACGCGCTGTCGAGACCCTTGCAGGCGAGCTTGCACCTGTCGAGACCCTCAATCGCGCTGACATAAACCGTGCAGTACGAAAGGTCGTTTGTCAAATCGACGCGGATAATCGAGATAAACGCGTCTCTGACCCTCGGGTCCTTGAGCTCACGGAAAATCGCCGTCAGCTCGCGCTTGATATCCTCGGTTGTTCTCTCTATTTTATGACTTGCCATTTTATACTCCTTAATCGGGGAACCGATTCGGCTCAGTCTCTGTATTCCTCTATCTTGTAGACCTCAAAGACGTCGCCTTCCTTAAGGTCGCTGAACTTCTCGAGGCAGATACCGCACTCGTAACCCTCGGCAACTTCCTTTACGCTGTCCTTAAAGCGCTGGAGAGAGCCGATTTTGTCGTCGGCGATGATGATACCGTCGCGGACAACGCGGACAAGTCCGTCACGGGAAATCTTGCCCTTGGTTACGTAGGAGCCTGCTACGGTTCCGACGCTCTTAATCTTGATTACGTTTCTTACCTCAGCGGTACCGAGGTCAACCTCACGGGTCTTGGGAGCGAGCATACCCTTCATAGCGCTCTCGATTTCCTCGATACAGTCGTAGATTACGCGGTAAAGGCGCATATCCACACCGTCACGCTCCGCGTTGTTCGCTGCGCTGGGCTCGGGACGAACGTTGAAGCCTACGATAATCGCGTTCGACGCGTTCGCGAGCATAACGTCGCTCTCGTTTACGGCGCCGACAGCTCCGTGGATTACGTTTACTCTTACCTCTTCGTTGGTGAGCTTCTCAAGCGACTGGCGTACAGCCTCGACTGAGCCCTGAACGTCAGCCTTGACGATAATCTTGAGCTCCTTCATCTCGCCCTGCTTCATCTGGTCAAAGAGGTTATCGAGCGTTACCTTGGTCTGAGCGTTGAAGATTTCTTCCTTGCGCTCGTTCTTACGCTGGTTGACAAGCTGACGGGCGAGGTGCTCGTTAGTAACGGAGTTGAAGATGTCGCCGCCAATCGGAACCTCGTCGAGACCGATAATCTCTACGGGAACGGACGGACCTGCGTCCTTGACCTTTTCGCCCTTGTCGTTGGTCATAGCGCGGACTCTGCCGAGACAGGTTCCCGCAACTACGATGTCGCCCGCGTGGAGCGTACCGTTCTGGACAAGAACAGTCGCGATAGGACCTCTGCCCTTGTCGAGACGAGCCTCGATAACGATACCCTTTGCGGCTCTGTCGGGGTTAGCCTTGAGCTCCTTCATCTCGGCAACGAGCAGAACGCTCTCGAGAAGGTCGTCAAGACCCATCTTTGTCTTAGCCGAAACGGGAACGCAGATAACGTCGCCGCCCCACTCCTCGGGGATAAGCTCATATTCAGTGAGCTGCTGCTTAACGAGGTCGGGGTTAGCGCCCTCTTTATCCATTTTATTGATAGCAACGATGACGGTAACCCCCGCCGCCTTTGCGTGGTTGATGGCTTCGATTGTCTGGGGCATAATACCGTCGTCCGCCGCAACAACGAGGATAGCGATATCTGTAGCCATAGCACCTCTTGCACGCATTGTCGTAAACGCTTCATGACCGGGTGTATCGAGGAAGGTGATGGGTTTGTCGTTAACGATTGTGCGGTACGCGCCGATGTGCTGAGTGATGCCGCCCGCTTCGCCCTCGGTTACGTTTGCGTGACGGATAGCGTCGAGGATAGATGTCTTACCGTGGTCAACGTGACCCATAACAACTACGACAGGCGCTCTGCCGACGAGGTTAGCGTCGTCATCCTCGCTGTCGTCGATAATCTGTTCCTCGATTGTAACGACTACCTCTTTCTCAACCTTTGCGTTGAACTCCATAGCGATGAGCTCCGCTGTATCGTAGTCGATTGTATCGTTCGCGGTAATCATCGAGCCCATCATAAACGCCTTTTTAACAACCTCGGCTACTGTAGCCTTGAGGCGTGAAGCGAGCTCGGAAACAACGATTTCCTCGGGAACGGTGATTGTGATTGAACGCTCCTTGCGCTGTTTCTCGATACGAGCCAGACGCTGAGCCTCGGTCTCGCGCTTGCCGCCGCGGCGCGCGCGCTGCTTCTGAGCGCGGTTTGTGAACTTCTGCTTCTTGCTTGTATCCTGATTGCGGCGAAGCTTGTCGTTCGCCATATCGTCATACTTCTGGTTATAGCGCTCTACGTCGACAACGCTCTGACGGGTGTCGATTACACGGCGGTTGGAGCGGTGGTCTGAGCGCTCTTCCTCGATTGTGTTGACAACCTCAACCTTCTGCTGGTTTTTGACAGGCTTTTTGCCCTGCTTTTTCTCAGCCTTTTCGGGAGCCTTCTCGGTCTTTTCGACGGGAATTTCTTTGCGCTTGCTCTTTTCCTGTTTCTTCTGCTCCTCCTGCTCCTTCGCCTGCTTCTCGAACTCCTCTACCGCCTTGTCTCTTACGGCAAAGTATTCCTTGAAGCTTTCGACGGAGTTTTGCGAGGTCATCACGTCAAAGATGACGTTGAGCTCCTCGGGGTCGAGAGCTGTCATAGACTTTTTATTTACACCGAGTTTCTCCGAAAGGATATCGGTAATTTTCTTGCTTTTTACGCCAAAATCATCGGCTACTTCTTTCACCTTATATTTTATCATACACAAGTACCTCCTATATCATTCATAATAAGCGTTGAGAGCTTTTTGGCAAAGCCGCTGTCGGTTGTCGCGGTAACCGCCGCGAACTTTCCGATTGACGCGCTGAGCTCGTCGGTTGTGCGGTTGAGCTTCAGGATTTCCACCGAATAGCTCCCGCACACGGCGCGCAGCTTTTTCTCCGTGTTTTTGGAGACGTCGCTGCTGACGATTACGAGCCGAGCCTCGCCGTTTCTGACCGCGTCGGTCACGACGTCGTTGCCTGTCAGAAGCTTGCCTGCTCTGCGGCAGAGTCCGAGAAAATTAAGAAGCTTATCCATTTTCCCGAAGCTCCCTTCCGATGCTCTCAAAAATTTCCTTGGGAATCGCCGTTCCGAAGGCACGCTCAAAGCGTTTTGCCTTGACGGCTTTTTCGAAGCAGTCGGGATTTTGACAGATATACGCGCCTCTGCCGGGCTTTCTGCCGTCCAAATCCAGAGAAACCTCGCCCTTTTCGACGACCTCGCCGTTTTCATTCCTGAGGTCGGGGGCTTTGACCACGCGGATAAGCTCGCGCTTGGGCTTCATTTCACCGCAGCCCGTGCATTTTCTCATGGGAATCTTTTTCTGCTTCACGAAAATTCCTCCAAATTACTCTGTTTCTTCGGCTGATTCTTCCTCTTCCTCGCCGTAGAAGCCCGATTCGGGACGAATGTCAATCTTCCAGCCTGTAAGGTGAGCCGCAAGACGGACGTTCTGACCGCCGTTGCCGATTGCGAGTGAAAGCTGACCGTCGGGAACGGTAACCTTGCACTTCTTGCCGCTCTCGTCAAGGATATCGACCTTGATAACCTTGGCGGGAGAAAGAGCCGCCGCGATATACTCTACAGGGTCCTCGCTGTATTCGATAATATCAATCTTCTCGTTGCCGAGCTCGTCAACAATCTCGTTGACACGGTCGCCGCGTGTACCGATACAAGAACCGATAGCGTCGATGTTTTCGTCGTTGGAGAACACAGCCATCTTGGTACGTTTGCCCGCTTCACGCGCGATAGCCTTGATTTCGACTGTGCCGTCGTAAATCTCAGGAACCTCCTGCTCAAACAGGCGCTTGACAAGCTCGGGGCTTGTGCGGCTTATCATAGCCTTGGGACCGCCGCGGCGCTGTTCGTTCTCGGGATTGTCAAGGTCACGGATACCCGCAACGAGGACTTTGATTTTGTCACCCTCGCGCAGAACTCTCTCTCCGACCTGCTCGGACTTGGGCAGAGTTGCGACAGCCTTGCCGATTTTGATGATAGCGACGCCGCTCTGCGGGTCAACTCTCTCAACCGTAGCTGTAACGAGCTCGCCGAGTCTCGACTTGAATTCCTGGAGCATCTGGTCCTTTTCGCCTGTGCGGATACCCTGACGGATAATGCCTCTCGCGGCATTGATGCCGATTCTGAAAAGGCTCTTGGGCTCGAGCTTCTCGAGGTACTCGTCGCCGACTGCGTACTTCTTTTTCTTGTTCTTGAGGGACTCGAGAGCGATTTCAAACTCGGGGTTCTCGACCTCTTCGACAACTGTGAGCACGCGCTTTACGTCAAAGGTTTTCTTTTCGGGGTCAACGTTGAAGATAAGGTTGTCGTTGCCGTCCTCGCCGTAAGCCTTGCTCTTTGAGTTTTTGCAGGCGGTTTTAATCGCCTTTTCAATCTGCTCTATCATATAGTCCATGGGGATTCCCTTTTCTTTTTCGAGAAGGGCCAATGCCTCAAATAATTCCTTGTTGTTCATCTTTTCTAACCATTCCTTTCTCTTAATCAAAATCATCCAGCTTGACGTAAGCCGCGTCCTTGACGCTGAAGCTTACCTCGTTTTCGCCGCTGTGGTCCTTAACGGTAACCTCGCCGTCGCTGTAGTCGGCTAAAACTCCCTTGAATTCCTTGCCGATACCCTCAATCGGGCGAAGCAGCTTTACCATTATATCGGCGCCGATAAACTGCTCAAAGTGCTCGTCGCGCACAAGCTGGCGCTCAAGCCCGGGAGAGCAGACCTCAAGCGTATACGCCTGAGCAATCGGGTCCGCCTCGTCAAGAGGCTCGTCGATAGCCCTCGAAACAGCCTCGCAGTCGTTAATTCCGACGCCGCTTTCGCTGTCGATAATAACTCTGAGGAACCAGTCGGCTCCTTCCTTTACAAACCGCACGTCCCAGAGCCTCAGACCCAAGCCCTCAACAATAGGCTCGACAAGCTCCCACACGCGCTGCACGGTGTTTCCGCCTTTTTTAGACATCGCATTGCCTCCTTACATTGAACAAAAAGGAGCAAGCTCTTTGCTCACTCCTTTTCTTTCATCTATTCAACTTTAGCTATTATAGCACCGTTTTCCGAAAAATGCAAGTGTTTTTGCGGTTTTATCAGAAAACTACGTCGTTGTTGCTGTCCTCGCTGTAAACGCGCGGTTCCCTCTCGTCCTTGAAGGTTACCATATAGATAATCTCGATAATAAGGAACACGAGCTTCATAAATATGAATATACCCAGCGTAATCGCAACAAAGTAACCGAGCAGGTTGGTGATAAGCGGCTTGCTGACGAGACCTGCGTTAAACTGATTGATACGGATTACAACCAGCGCGTAGAAGCCTGTCGCCAGAACAAACTCGCAGAACGTCGCGAATCTCGGCAGGAAGATAAGTATCGCTATGAAAAGCAGCTCCATAACAAGGAAAACAACGTGCGGGAACGCGGTGTTCTTGAAGGTGAGCACTCCACCGAGGAAGTGCTTTGTAATGTACTCGCAGAAGAAGAACGCGAGGTTGTTAATCGGGAAGAAGAACACAAGAGCGGGAAGAATACGGCGGATAAATACCGTATACCATTTGCCCATATCTTCCTTGTAGCTGTCTATTTCATCAAGATACCATGCGATTTTGTCTCTTCTGTCGACAAATTCGTGCTTATGAGAGCCGCGGCGCTGCTCCCTTTCATCAGTATTTTTGGACATTTATGTCACCTCTATCTAACAGTATAGGTATACTCTATCAAAAAAACTGTAAAAAGTCAACAGAATTATAAGTAATGCGCTCTGAGCTCATCGCCCGAGAGGGGGCTGAGGTACGCGGGAGCGATATCAAACACGGTTTTCGCGCCGAAGCTCTTCTCACCGCTGAGCTTGTATGCGGCTCTCGCGTAGGCGATAAGTACCGCGCCGGTGAACTCGGGGTTGGAGTCGAGGTTGAGGCTGTATTCAACAACGTGGTTGTTGCCGCCCGAAGTCTGTCCCGAATAAATTACGGAACCGCCGTGAGGCAGACCCGAATGGTCGCGCTTCATTTCCTCGGCTGAGATAAAGTGAACGGTGGTGTCGTACTCGTCAAAGTAGTTGGGCATTGTCTTGATTTCGTTCTCGATTCGCGCGAGGTCTGCGCCGTCCTCGGCAACAACAAAGCACTCTCTGGTGTGCTTCTCGCGTGTTGTGAGCTCGGGGTTCTCGCCTGCACGAACGGAGTTGAGCGCCTTTTCTACGGGAATTGTGTACTGACGGGCGTCAAGCACTCCCTCAATGCGGCGAACCGCGTCGGAATGGCCCTGGCTTACGCCCTTACCCCAGAAGGTGTATGCGTTGCCGACGGGAAGGATTGAGGTTGAATAAAGTCTGTTCACGGAGAACATACCAGGGTCCCAGCCGCAGGAAATGATTCCCACAGTCTCGCCTGCCTTTGCCGCCGCGTCTACATTAGCGAAATGCTCGGGAATACGAGCGTGAGTGTCAAAGCTGTCGATTACATTGTAGAGCTTTGCGTATTTCGGGGTCATTGCGGGCAAATCCGTGGCAGAACCGCCGCAGATTACGAGCACGTCGATATCGTCGCGCTTCTGCTCAAGCTCTGACGCGTTGCGAACCGCTACACCCTCGGTGTTTATCTTGAGACTGTCGGGGCTTCGGCGTGTGTAGACGCCCGTGAGCTCCATATCGGGGCTCTGCTTGATTGCCGCTTCCACACCTCTGCCGAGGTTTCCGTAGCCTAAAATTCCGATTTTAATCATAATAATCTCCATTCTGCCGCAAAGCGTCAGCACAAATAGGAATGAAAGTGTTGACAAGCGGCTAAAAATTTTTTAGTGTTTGTTTTGAGGGAAAG
>ONAL01000013.1:13677-52996 GCA_900315785.1 uncultured Eubacteriales bacterium | reverse complement strand
TTATGTTTAATTGTCGTTTTCGGGTTCCTCGTATGAGGGGTCGATGTACACATTCACGCCGATGATTCGCTGAGAGTTCACCTGCTGAACCACAAGCGTGAGGTTGCGGTAGCTGAACTTCGCCTTGCGTCGGGGAATGGTGGAGAAGTGCTCCAGAATAAATCCGCCCACGGTGACCGCGTCGGTCTCGACGTCGTCGGGGTCGATGTCCGCGAGCTCGAACAAATCCTCAAGCGGCATATCTCCGCTGACGATGTATTCGGTGTCGGAGATTTTCTCGCAGTCCTTCTCGATTTCCTCGTCCTCGTCCCAGATTTCGCCGACGATTTCCTCGAGCAAATCTTCCATAGTAACAATTCCCAGCGTGCCGCCGTACTCGTCGGTGACAATCGCCATATGCAGTCTCTTTCGCTTGAAATCGCTCAGAGTTTTTGACAGATTCTGATTGTTAAAGATAAAGTAGGCGGGCTGAATCAGCTTGCCGATATTCGGCTCGCGGTTTTCCGCCAGCTCCTCGAGATAATCTCTCGTGTGAAGCACGCCGATTATGTGGTCGACGGTTTCCTTATAGACGGGAATTCTTGAGTAACGGCTCTCGATAACAATGTGCCTGAGCTTTTCGGGCGGGTCGGTGATGTCAATCGCCGTCATATCAACTCTCGGTGTGAGCACCTCGAGCACCGTTTTGTCGTCAAAGTCGAGCACGGACTGAACCATCTCGCTCTCGTCCTCCTCGAGAACGCCCTCGCCCTCGATGTTCTCGACAATCTGCTTGAGCTCATCCTCCGTTACGGACGGCTGTTCCTCGGTTGTGCCCGAAAGCTTTACCGCTCCCTGCTTGAGCTTGACGAACAGAAAAACCACAGGGGAAAGGATTATTGTAATCGCTTTGAGCATTCCCGCTGTCGCCAGCGAATAATCCTCGGCGTGTTCCTTTGCGAGACATTTCGGGATAATCTCTCCGAAGGTCAGCACCAGAAGCGTCGTGATGCCTGTCGCAATCGCCGTTCCGTAGTCGCCGAACAGCTCAAGGCATATCGCCGTAGCCAGCGACGAGCACCCGAGGTTGACCACGTTGTTGCAGATAAGAATCGCCGTCAGCGCCTTGTCAAAATGGTCGGTTATGTACAGCACATTCTTTGCCTTGCGGTTGCCGTCGTCGACGTAGCTCTGCATACGGATTACGTTGACAAACGAAAACGCGGTCTCAATCGAGCTGAAAAACGCCGAAAGAAGAATACAAAGTATGATTACAATTATTTGCCATAAGGGAACGTCCAAAAATTATCACTCCGTTATAAAAACATATTTTTACTTCTATAGCATACTATAATTCATTTATATCATAATTTTTATTTAGAAAAAAGAATAATTTTATTGAAATATAATGCATAAAATGTTATAATTTAAAAGTATATATGCGCCCATTCGGGAAAAATATTCTCGGAGGTGCGTATTATGTGTAATAACAACGACGACGAATTTGTGAAGAACCCATGCGAGGAGGAAGGCTCGGGCGACAGCCAGAACCAACAGGAAAATTCCTTTGAGCGAATCGAGGACAGCGGCTCGGTTTTAGCCGAGCGCGACGGAAGCGTCATTCACTGTCTGACGATTGTGGGTCAGATTGAGGGACATTATATACTCCCTCAGAACAACAAAACCACCAAGTACGAGCACGTTATTCCGCTGCTGGTGTCGATTGACGAGAGTCCTCAGATTGACGGACTTCTCATTATTCTCAACACGGTAGGCGGAGATGTCGAAGCAGGCTTGGCAATCGCCGAGCTGATTTCTGGAATGCGAAAGCCCACCGTCTCAATCGTTCTGGGCGGCGGTCATTCAATCGGAATTCCGCTTGCGGTTTCGGCAAAGCACAGCTTTATCGCGAAGAGCGCGTCGATGACCGCTCACCCTGTCAGAAGCACGGGGCTGACCATCGGCGTGTGGCAGACGTTTGAGTATTACAGACGTATGCAGGACAGGATAACGGGCTTTATCGTTGATAATTCGCGGATTTCGCGCGAGGATTACGAGAATCTCGTGATGAACACAGGCGAGCTCGTGATGGACGTTGGCACAATTCTGGACGGACAGCGCGCCGTCGAGGTTGGCTTGGTGGACGAGGTCGGAACGCTTAAAGACGCTGTCGACTGCCTTTATCAGATGATAAAGGACTCAAAACAGGACAGCTGACCATATGTAACTGCGGCTTTTCGCAGTTACAAAATTTGGAGGTACATAAATGATAACAATGATTATTCAGACCGTAATTCTCGGTGTGGTTCAGGGACTTACCGAGTTTCTGCCCGTATCGAGCAGCGGTCACCTGAACATTGCCGAACACCTTATGGGTATGCAGGACGGAGGACTTTTCCTCGACGTAATGCTTCACCTCGGCACGCTTACCGCGGTGCTTATCTTCTACCGCAAGCTTGTCTGGAGATTGATAAAGGCGTTTTTCCTGATGATTAAGGACATCTTCACGGGCAAGTTCAGCTTCAAAAATATGAGCGGCGACCGCAACCTTATTTTTATGCTCATTATCGGTCTTATCCCGCTGTTTCTGCTCTTCCTGCCTATCCCCGGAACAGACCTCAAGGTCAAGGATTTGGCGGACGTTTTCAAGGAGTCGAAGTACTTCATCGTGGTAGGTCTTGCTCTGCTCGTAACGAGCCTTCTGCTCTTCATCGGCATTCAGTGCAACAAGCGCTCGGGCGGCAGACGCTATAAGCGCGACCCCGAGAGCAATTACACAGGCAACGGACGCACAAGATACACCGTGCTCGACGCCGTAACAGTCGGTATCGGTCAGCTCTTCGCGGCGATTTTCCCGGGACTTTCGCGTTCCGGAACCACGCTCGCCGTCGGCGAAATGCGCGGTATCAACAAGCAGGCTGCGCTTGACTATACCTTTATTCTCGGTATTCCCTCAATCATCGCCGCAGCGGTGCTCGAGGTCAAGGACGTCAATTTCAAGGCGATTTCCACCGATTATTTAATCGCCGTAATCTGCGGAGTTGTCGCGGCGGCTGTCGTCGGCTACCTCGCAATCGTCATTTTCAAATGGCTCTTAAAGACAGACAAGATGATTATTTTCGTAATCTACACCGCGATTGTCGGACTGCTCGTAACAGGGGTTAGCGTTTACGAGCTCACAACGGGACATCTTGTCAGCTTTGTATAAATCACAAAATTCGGAAGTGTAAAAAATATGGCAAAAAAAGCTTCAAACGCTAAAAAAGCTCAGCCCAAAAGCCCTGTCAAGCGTTCGACAAGACGTAAACGCGAGCGCACGGCTATTGAGCGCAAAAAGCGCAACTACAGGGTTGAAGCGATAATTTACGCGGCGGCGGCTCTGATTTCGCTGTTTCTGATTATCATCAGAGGCGCGACGGTCTGGTCGTTTTTCCGAGGTGTGTTCTTCGGACTTCTCGGAGTTGCGAGCATTCTCGTTCCGCTGACCTTCGCGTACTTAACGGTAATAACGGCGCTCGAAAAGGAGATTGCGCGCTTCAAAACCAAGGTGTTTATGTGCATAGCGATAATCTTCCTCGCCGAAACCGCCGTCTATCTTATCTGTGAGCACCACTTCGTAGAGGATAACAGCATCGGCTATTTCGCCGATTTGGGCAAGCTCTTCGGCGAAGCCTACAGCGCGGGCTCGTACTTTGCTACCGCAAGCGGACTTATGGGCGGTATCTTCGGATATCCGATTCTCAAAGCCTTCGGCTTCGCGGCAGCTCTGGCTGTGGTTCTGGTTGTGCTCACGGCTCTCATACTTATCATCGCGCGTATTTCCCTCATCGACGTCGGCAAGGCGGCGATGTATGTCGGCAACAAGGTCTCCGACGTTTCGCGCAAGCAGAGCGAAAGGCTCCGCGCCCGCCGCAAAAGGCTTGACGACGAACAGGACAGGGAAGAGTTCGAGAAATTCTTCGGCGAAATCGATATCCCGATTGACGACGGCGGCAAGAAAAAGCGCAAGCGCCGCAGAAGCTCAATCGACATCTCGATTGACGACGACGCTCCCGCGTCACCGCCCAGTCCCGCCGATGACTTCATCGACGCAATCAACGACATCAACAAGCCCGAAGCCAAGGCTCCCGAGGAGCCCGAGGCAGAGGCGGAAATCCCGATTACCGAGGAAAAGCCAATCCGTCAGCCGCGCCGCAAGCGCGCAGCGGCTGTGGAGAGCGAGAGCGCGGGCGACAGCTACCGCTATCCGCCTATCGGACTTCTCCGTATCGCCGACAACAACGGCGTGGACGGCGAGTCGGAAATGCGCTCCAACGCTCAGAAGCTTATCGCTACGCTCGAGAGCTTCGGCGTAAAGGCTTCCATTACTCACATTTCGCGCGGCCCGTCTGTCACGAGATATGAGCTTCACCCTGCACCGGGCGTCAAGATTAACAAGATAACAAACCTCTCGGACGATATCGCCCTCAACCTTGCGGCTAACGGTATCCGTATCGAGGCTCCCATCCCGGGCAAAGCTGCCGTCGGTATCGAAATCCCGAACAAGGCGGTCAGCGTGGTCTCAATCCGCGAGCTTATTGATTCCGAGGAATTCGAGAGCAGCAAGAGCAAGCTCACCTGCGTTCTCGGACGTGATATCGCGGGCAAGATTGTCACCACCGATATCGCGAAGCTGCCTCACCTTCTGATTGCGGGTACCACTGGCTCAGGTAAATCCGTCTGCGTGAACTCGCTGCTCATCAGTATTCTTTACAAGGCAAATCCCGACGAGGTCAAGCTCGTGCTTATCGACCCCAAAATGGTTGAGTTTTCAAAGTACAAGGGCATTCCGCACCTGCTCATTCCCGTAGTCTCCGACGCCAAAAAGGCGGCTGGAGCGCTCGCCTGGGCGGTCAACGAAATGCAGCAGAGATACAAGATTTTCTCCGAATACGACTGTAAGGATATCGAGGGCTACAACAAGCTCATCGAAAGCAACCTCGAGTATATGCGCGACAATCCGCCTGTATACGACGAGGAAAAGGACGAGGAGGTTCAGCCTGTTCTCGAGGTGAACGGACTTCCCGTCGCAAAGGAAAAGCTTCCGCGAATCGTCATAGCTATCGACGAGCTCGCCGACCTTATGATGACAGCTCCGGGCGAGGTCGAGGACAGCATTGTCCGCCTTGCACAGCTCGCCAGAGCCGCGGGTATGCACCTCGTAATCGCTACTCAGCGACCGACCGCAAACGTCATCACAGGTCTTATCAAGGCTAACGTTCCTAGCCGAATCGCCCTCAAGGTTGGTTCGAATATGGACTCGCGAATTATCCTCGACACAGGCGGAGCCGAAAAGCTCATCGGACGCGGCGATATGCTCTATATGCCCGTCGGAGCGCCTAACCCGATACGTGTTCAGGGCTGTTTCGCGACCGAGGACGAAATCGGCGGCGTAACGCGCTTCATCAAGAAGTCCTACACAGCTCAGTACAACGAGGAAATCGAGGAGCGAATCAAGAGAATTGCCGCCGAGGAGCTTGACGGAAACGGCGACAACGCGCCCGCGTCTGTTGACGGCGTAGAGCTCGACAGCAAGATGGAGGACGCGATTAAGTACGTAATCGAGGCTGGACAAGCTTCCACCTCAATGATACAGCGTCGTCTCAAGGTCGGCTACGCACGCGCGGGTCGAATGATAGACGATATGGAGCAGCTCGGCATCGTAGGACCTCACCAGGGCTCCAAGCCCCGAGAGGTGCTTATGACCTACGGCGAATGGCTCGAGCGCGCAAATAACTTAAATAAAGATTAATTGGAGAGAGTATGGCATTTTTACCTATGACAAACGAAGAGGTCAAGGCGCGAGGCTGGGACTATGTGGACTTCGTCTACATCTCGGGCGACGCCTATGTCGACCACCCGTCCTTCGGCGCGGCGATAATCACGCGCGTGCTCGAGGACAAGGGCTTTCGTGTTGCCGTACTCTCACAGCCCGACCGAAAATCCGACCGCGACTTTCTGCGGTTCGGAAAGCCTCGGCTGGGCTTTTTTATTTCCGCGGGAAACATCGACTCAATGGTAGCGCATTATACGGTAGCGAAGCGCAGAAGAAGCGACGACGCGTACTCTCCGGGCGGCAAAAGCGGCAGACGTCCCGACCGAGCCGTCACCGTCTACAGTCAGATTGTCAAGCGCCTGTTTCCCGATTCTCCCGTAATTATCGGCGGTCTTGAAGCGTCGCTCAGGCGCTTTGCGCACTACGATTACTGGGCGGACAGGGTTATGCCGTCCGTCCTCTTTGACAGCGGAGCCGATATTCTTTCATACGGAATGGGGGAGCTGCAGACCGTCGAAATCGCCGAAAGGCTCGATAAGGGACTTCCGATAGAAGCCCTCTACGATATCCGCGGCATCTGCTATAAAATTCCCACAAAGAATTATACGCCTCAGTCGGCGGTTGATTTGCCGTCGTACGAGCGGATTTGCGAGAGCAAGCGCGACTACGCAATCGCGGCGCGCAAGGAGCTCGAGGAAGCCGACGCGGTAAGGGGCAGAAAGATGATTCAGCGGCACGGCAAGTACCTTCTCGTGCAGAATCCGCCTATGCCGCCGCTGAACACCGAGCAGCTCGACTGGGTTTACTCGCTGCCCTACGAGCGGTATTATCCCGAATGCTACGAGGAAATGGGCGGAGTTCCGGGCATAAAAGAGGTCGAGTTCTCAATCACACACAACCGCGGCTGCTTCGGCGCGTGCAACTTCTGTTCTCTGGCGTTTCATCAGGGAAGAGCCGTCACCGTGCGGAGCGAGCAGAGCGTTATCGACGAAGCCAAGAGCTTCCTCAAAAATCCGCGCTTCAAGGG
Source organism: uncultured Eubacteriales bacterium (assembly GCA_900315785.1). Classification (GTDB taxonomy): domain Bacteria; phylum Bacillota; class Clostridia; order Oscillospirales; family Acutalibacteraceae; genus Ruminococcoides. The sequence continues at coordinate 46,175 of ONAL01000013.1, read as the reverse complement.
TTACATCAGCGACGTGGGCGGCCCCACGGCTAATTTTCGTCTGCCGTCCTGCGAGTATCAGCGCGAGCACGGTCTCTGTAAGAACAGGAAGTGCCTTGCTCCCGAGCCGTGCAAAAACTTGAACGCCGACCACACCGAGTATATTCATCTGCTCCGCGAGCTTCGAAAGCTCGACGGTATCAAGCGCGTCTTTGTGCGAAGCGGAATCCGCTACGATTATTTCCTCGCCGACAGCTCCGACGAATTCCTCGACGAGCTCGTCAGATATCACGTCAGCGGTCAGCTGAGAGTAGCTCCCGAGCACTGCTCGGACGTCGTACTCGACAAAATGGGCAAGCCGCACATCGAAGCGTACAAGCGCTTCTCGGACAAGTTCTACAGAGCGACAAAGCAGGTAGGAAAGGAGCAGTACATTGTTCCTTATCTTATGAGCTCGCACCCTGGCTGTACGCTCAAGGAAGCTGTTGATTTGGCGGTTTTCCTCAAACGGGAGAAAATCCACCCCGAACAGGTTCAGGATTTCTATCCCACTCCGGGCACTATTTCCACGGCAATATTTTACACAGGGCTCGACCCCTACACGCTAAAAGAGGTCTATGTTCCCAAGTCTCCCGAGGAAAAGGCTATGCAGCGCGCTTTGATGCAGTATTTCATTCCCAAGAACCGCGAAACGGTCTACAAGGCTCTGAAGCGGGCGGGCAGGCTCGACCTTGTCGGAAACGGCAAAAACTGCCTTATAACCGCTCCGAAATCCGCTTTGAAGCCGCAAAACAACAAAGGTCGGAATATGCGGCAGAAGCGCGGAAAAAGAAGATAATGCTTGACTTATAAATCCTAAAATCGTATAATGTTTTAGTAATATATTTAAGAGGTGAGAACGATAGGAGTATATGAAGAATTAATCGCGCGCGGACTTATCGCTCAGGTAACTGACGAAGAGGAAATCCGCGAGCTTGTGAATAACGGAAAGGCAACGTTTTACATAGGTTTTGACCCCACGGCTGACAGCCTTCACGTGGGTCATTTTATGGCGCTCTGCCTTATGAAAAGATTACAGATGGCGGGCAACAAGCCCATCGCTCTCGTAGGCGGCGGCACAGGTTATATCGGCGACCCCTCGGGCCGTACCGATATGCGCTCGATGATGACTCCCGAGCAGATTCAGCACAACTGCGAGTGCTTCAAGAAGCAGATGAGCAAGTTTATCGACTTCTCGGACGGCAAGGCGATTATGGTCAACAACGCCGACTGGCTGCTCGACCTCAACTACATCGAGCTGCTCAGAGAGGTAGGCGCCTGCTTCAGCGTCAACCGTATGCTCACAGCCGAGTGCTACAAGCAGCGTATGGAAAAGGGACTGAGCTTCCTTGAGTTCAACTATATGATTATGCAGAGCTACGACTTCTACAAGCTCTATCAGGATTACGGCTGCAATATGGAATTCGGCGGCGACGACCAGTGGAGCAATATGCTCGGCGGTACCGAGCTCATCAGACGCAAGCTCGGCAAGGACGCTTACGCTATGACAATCACACTTCTGCTCAACTCAGAGGGCAAGAAGATGGGCAAGACCCAGTCGGGAGCCGTTTGGCTTGACCCCGAAAAGACAAGCCCCTACGAGTTCTATCAGTACTGGCGCAACGTCGCTGACGCCGACGTGCTCAAGTGCATCCGTATGCTGACCTTCCTTCCTCTTGAGGAAATCGACAAGATGGACACTTGGGAGGGCGCTCAGCTCAATACAGCCAAGGAGATTCTCGCGTTCGAGCTCACAAAGCTTGTACACGGCGAGGAAGAGGCGACAAAGGCTCAGGAAGCCGCCAGAGCAATCTTCGGAAGCGGCACCAACACCGACAATATGCCGTCAACCGAGCTCGGTGACGAGGATTTCTCCGAGAATTTCTCCATTCTCGATTTGCTCTCAAAGTGCTCGCTCATTCCGTCGCGTAAGGAAGGCAGACGCCTTATCGAACAGGGCGGCGTTTCCCTCGACGGCGACAAGGTTTCCGACCCGAACTTCAAGGTAAGCAAGGACCTCTTCGCTGAGAACGGCTATGTCGTTATCAAGAAGGGTAAGAAGGTTTACCACAAGGCTGTCTTAAAGTAAGAAACTATTTTATTTTTATAAATAATTAAGGAGGTACAAAAATGAAAAAGTTTTTCGGCGAATTTAAGGAGTTCATTATGCGCGGTAACGTCATGGACCTCGCTGTTGCGGTTATCATCGGCGGCGCGTTCCAGGCTATCGTAAGCTCTCTGTGCGACGACCTTATCTCTCCGCTTCTCGGCCTGTTCGGAGGTATGAACTTCGACGGCCTCAAGGCAGAGGTGCTCGGCGTAACATTCACTTACGGCAAATTCATCACCGCAGTCATCAACTTCATTATCATGGCTCTCATCATCTTCCTGCTCGTCAAGCTCGTTAACAAGGCTATGACACTCGGCAAGAAGAAGGAAGAGGAAGAAGAGGAAGCTACCACCAAGGAGTGTCCCTTCTGTAAGAGCGAAATCGCTATCGACGCGACAAGATGTCCGCACTGCACATCCAAGCTCGACGAATAAGCAAAACTTAAACAGCCGCTGCAATCGCAGCGGCTGTTTTGTTACTTTTTACAGTTTATATTTAATTCTTAATCTCCTCTGCGAGGTTCTTTATCCAGATTCCCTTCTTAATCATAATCGAGCCCAGAATAATCTTGACGATATCCGTAGCCTGAATAATCACATAAATCTGCATAACCTTGAGGTCGGTCGTCAGGCTGAGCACGAGCGCCAGCGGAATGGTCACCGACCAGCTGAAAACGCTGTCGAACAGGAATGTCACAAGCGTCTTTCCACCTGAGCGCAGCGTGAAGTAGAGCGTGTTCAGCGCTCCCTGAACGGGGAAGAACAGCGCGGTAATAATAATGAATCTCGTCGCAAGCGAGCGCACCTCGTCGGTCGTGTTGTAAATCATCGGGAACGCGTGCGACATCGTAATCAGAACGAGCGCGATTCCCATACAAAGCATAACCGTGAACCGCGTCAGCACCTTTGAGGTTTTCTTCGCGTTGTCAAATTCTCCTGCGCCGAGCGATTGTCCGACCAGTATTCCGACCGCGTAGCCGAGCGCTACAAAGACTACGTTGAGCAGATTGCACAGCACGTTCGAGATGTTGATTCCCGCGACTACCTCGAGCCCTCTTGTCGAGTAGCACTGCGTGAGCACGGCAAGTCCCGAAGCCCACAGAAACTCGTTTATGAAAATCGGAATACCCTTCATAAGTATCCGCTTGCAAATCTTTTTCGGGATTTTGAGGGTTTTCCATAAACCCTCAATAAACGGGTGTTTTTTGCGCCTTGTGTAGCTCCAGACAATCAGCACGGTCATATCGATATACCTTGCGATAACCGTCGCGATTGCCGCGCCCGCGACTCCGAGCTTCGGAAATCCGAACGAGCCGTAAATCAGCAGATAGTTGAGCACGATATCCGAGCAGACGGAGATGATTCCCGATACCATCGGCTTTACGCTGTCGCCTGTTTCTCTCAGCGAGCTCGCGTAAATCTGAGTTACCGCCATAGCGGGAATGCCGATGAGCATAATTCTCAGGTATTCCTTCGCAAATCCCACGGTCTCAGCGGCATTAATGTCCGCGCTTTCGCCGTGCAGATAAAGCTGTATCAGCGGAGTTTCCAGAAAAATGAATATCGCGATTCCGCAAACCGTGCAGACGAGTGAAATCCACGCCTTCATACGTGTTGCCGCTCTGACGCCCTCGGTGTTTCCCTGACCGTAAAACTGCGCCGCGTATATGCCGGGTCCCGATATTCCGCCGAAAATCGCCAGTGAAAAGACAAACAGAAGCTGTCCGATTATGGATACCGCTGTCATTGATTCGGTGCCGAGACTTCCGACCATAATATGGTCGACAAGGCTCACCGCGTTTGTGATGCCGTTCTGTATCATAATCGGAACTGCCAGAAACATTGCGTTTTTCAGAATCTGCCGACGTTCCATAATAATCTCCCTGAATAGTAAGTAACTGAATTGTACCAAATATTCACCGATTAATCAAGATTACCCCTAAAAAATTGCTAAAAAATTATAAAAAATCACCAAAATCCATTGTAATAATAATTTTTGTATATTATAATAGTACTAACAATATGCCTATGGGGGTGCTGAAATGAGAAAAACAAAGATTATATGTACGCTTGGTCCCGCCTGCGACGATAAGGAAACCCTTATCCGAATGATTAACGCGGGAATGAACGTTGCCAGAATAAATATGTCACACGGTACGCACGAGGAACAGAAGGTTCGCCTCGACCGCCTAAAGGAAGCGATTAAGGAGAGCGGCAAGAATGTCGCGATTCTGCTTGATACAAAGGGTCCCGAGGTTCGTATCGGCGTGTTTGAGGGCGGTTTTGCAGAGCTCAAAGAGGGCGCCGAGTTCAAGCTCTTCCGCGACAGCGACAGGGTCGGTACCGAAGAGGGTATCGGTATCAGCTATCCCAAGCTTGTTGATATCTTCCTTAACGAAAGACAGCAGGCGTTCGGCAGAAAAATCCTGCTCGACGACGGCAAAATCGTTATTGTCGTAACAGGCGTCACAAGCGACGCAATCACCTGCGCCGTGCTTAAGGGCGGCAAGCTCTCCAACCGCAAGAGTATCAATATCCCGAATTATCACATCACAATGCCTTATGTCTCCGCCAAGGACAGAGCCGACCTCGAGTTCGGTCTCAACGAGGGCGCAGAGATTGTCGCAGCGAGCTTTATCCGCTCCGCCGACGATGTCACAACGCTCCGCGACTTCATCGACAGTATCGGCTTTGAGGGTGTTGATATTGTCTCCAAGATTGAGAACCAGAGCGGCTTTGACGATATCGACCGCATTATAGACGCGTCAAACGGTATTATGGTAGCCAGAGGCGATATGGGCGTTGAGATTCCGTTCATCAAGCTCCCCGAAATCCAGAAAACAATCATCCGCAAGACCGTAGCAAAGGGCAAGTACGTCATCACCGCGACCCAGATGCTCGAGAGTATGACCACAAATCCGCTCCCGACACGTGCCGAAATCAGTGACGTCGCGAACGCGGTTTATGACGGTACCTCGGCTGTTATGCTGTCGGGCGAGTCCGCTGCGGGTAAATATCCCGTAGAGAGCGTTATGGCGCTTGCCGATATTTGTACCGAGGCTGAGAGAAACCACGAGGACTGGATTTTACAGAAGTACATCGACGAGTACGACGACGAAAACAGCTTCCGCAAGAGTATTTGCCAGTCTGCGCGCAACGTCGCAATGGCAGTTGACGCGAAGGCGATTATCGTTGAGTCCGCGACGGGTAAGGTAGCCCGCGCTATGGCTCATTTCCGCCCCGACTGTCCGATTATCGCGGTCGTAACCTCAACCCTGATTCAGCATAAGCTTTGTCTCTCAAGCGGTGTAACGGCTGTTCTGGGCGACAACCTCAGCTCCACAGACGAAATCACCAAGCAGGCTATGGAGAAGGCACTCGAAACGGGAATCGTCAAGAAGGGCGATATCGTAGTTGTGGTAAGCTCCAACAAAATCGAGCCGTCCTACGGCACCGACACTCTCCAGATAAGAGTTATTTAATCAATTCGCAATCAATTACCTCTCGGCGTCCTTAAGGGACGCCGAGGATGTTTAATCACAGAAATCAAAGGTGAACTAATGAAAAACATAATACTTGTCGGTATGCCGGGCAGCGGCAAGAGCACGCTGGGAGTAATCCTCGCGCGCCGTCTCGGCTACGGTTTTCTCGATACCGACTCTTTTATTTCTCAAAAAGAAAAAAGCACCCTGCAGGGAATAATCGATTCAAAGGGACTCGACTATTTTCTTGAGACCGAGAGCGAAATCGGCTCCGAAATCGTCTGCGACCGCGTCGTAATCGCGACAGGCGGCTCGATGATAATGGCATTCGGAGCGATGGAACACCTCAAAGAAATAGGAACGGTAATCTATATCAGCGTTTCACTGCCCGAGCTTGAGCGCAGACTCGGCAACTACGCCGACAGAGGAATCGCGATGAAGAGCGGGGAAGGGCTCGCCGACATTCTCAGAGAACGCGAGCCGTACTACAAAAAGTACGCCAATATCACAGTCGAGTACAAGAGCGGTGACGACCTCGAAAAAACCGTCGACAACGTAATAAAGGCTTTAAGCTGAAAACGACCTCAGAGTTCTCCGTAACTCTGAGGTCGTTGTTATTCACGGAATTTCAGAAGCATATACGGCTTGATTTACGGGGAGCCTTCACGTGAAAAAATATTTTTGTTTACAGTTTTGTGTGTGTTTATTTGTTCACATTATATAAATACTTTTGCTGTTTTTCTACACATATACGAATTGATTTGCCAACATTTGTCTGCTATAATGCAGTTAAGTAAACAGGTTATAAAACATAACAGATGACAATAATAATTATTCTTAAATCGAATAAAAGAAGGATTTATAAAGGAGAAAACTATGAAAAAAAATTATTAGAATAACATCATTTATTTTAATTTTTATTTTAATTGTATGTCTAATTGCATCTTTTAGTGTTATAGCTAACGCCACAGAGGATTTTTTTTGTAGACTATGACGATGGCAACGATTTTGAATTTATAATTGGAGAGTCAGATAATATTGAGCTAGAAAGTGGCTTGATTAATTTTGGAGGAGATTCTCCTCTTTGGGCAGTTTCACCAGATAATAATAATAATACAGATAACCATAATGAAATAATTGAATATGCAATTAATCATTCTACCGATAATAACATAACAAATTATAGAGGTACTATCAAAACAGTTTGCACATGGTGTGATACAAAATGGGGTTTTGGTAAAGCCAATGAGAGCAGATTGTTACATGGAGCAGGTAACTATTTGGAAGCGTTAGCTTTTCTGTGGAGTTTTGCAAGACACATAAGAAGTTATGATACAAGTATTGATATTGCAGTACGTGCAACCAACGCTGCGAATGCCGCAAAAGCGGCAGTTCCCAATGGGGAGTTTTGGGTTGAGACTGATAGCGATGGTACTGTGAGAAGAAGTAACTTAAGTCAATTAAGCTATATTGCAAGACATCTTGTTAAAAACAATAATACACCTAATAATTCCAATCAAACCGAGAGGTCAAAGTGCCGATATTTGATTGTTGGCATGATTATGCATCTCATTGGAGATATGTATGCTCATAGGATTTTGGTCCCTATGTCAACGGTTACTCTATTAGTTAATGAAGATACCACTTGGAATAGTGTTTATCAAACAAAGTATTTTAAGTACAATGATTTTCGTAATTTTGCAAGACTAAGTACAATGATAAGTAAGATTCAAAACAAAGAAATATGCTTTACCGAATTGAAGTACTATTCGCTTACATCTGAGGAGGCTAATGCTCCTAGTCTGCAATTTAATAGTGACATAATAAGCATGATAAACACATATACAGATCGTCCTTCCTTTTGCCCAGCTAGATTTAGTGGTGCGAAAAAAACAGCAAAAAAGTTTTTAAATTATTTTGAAGATTATAGCGAGCTAGATACAATTTTAGATTCAGAAACCACGGGATATAGATTTAAAAACTATAATACATACAAAAATGCGATAAATGTTAGCATATTTTCTTGAGAATAAATAATAAAATATATTAAGGACCATAAGTATTTCACAGGAGGTTGATAATATGAAAAAATATTTTTCCGTAATGGTAACGATGATTCTTCTTTTTTCCTGTATGACCGTTTACGCCGCGGACGGCGATATCAGCGGTAACAATGAGGCTTACACCTCGTCGGACGGCGTCTTCGGTTATCGACTTGACGAGGCGGACAGAGCTCATATAATCAGTTTTACGGACAGCTCTGCTGTCAGCTGTCGTATTCCTGCTGAGATTGACGGTCACAGAGTTGCGGAAATCTGCAAAAACGCCTTTGAAAACTGCTCCGCTTTGAAACATGTGACGGTGTCCGCCAAGTCCTTTGATGTTGCAGGGAACGCTTTTTCGGGGTGTTCGGCGCTTGAGAGCTTCTCGACAAACGGATTTGTTCAGCTTTTCACCAAGGCTTTCGCAAACTGTCCGTCGCTCAGAAGCGTTGCTTTGAAGAACACGGAAACAGGCGGAACAGCGTTTGAGAACGCGTTTTATAATTGCAAAAGTCTGACGCGCGTAACCGCGGCAAGCTGTTTTGTACCTTATGACAATTCAATAGGCTTCTGCGGTACCAAGACAAAGGTCAGGGACTTTGTGATGAAAATCCTGCCTGACGACGAGGATTTCGGCACCAATGATAACGTGTTTAATTATTGCAAAAGAAACGGCTTTAAGAGCGTTGTGCTTCTCGACAGGGCAAGCTTTGCCGAAGGACTTGAAAAGTATGCGATTGACAGCGGAATCGAAACAACTCTGAGATTCAACGGAAAAACCCTCGGCACTTGGAAAACAAGCGACAATTCCACAGCCGCAATCACCAAGAGCGGCAAGCTCACAACCCTCGGAAAGGGTAACGTGAAAATCAGCGTAAAAGCTGACGGAAAGACATACTCAAAGTATTTCAGGGTTAAGAACAGCCCCATTCTTTCCGAGGTCAAGGTCGACGCGCTCAAGCCCTCTGACCTCAACAAGACCTATTCGCTCAAGCTCAAAAAGGGCGAAAAATCACAGCCCCTGACAATTCTTTACAAGGCGGCTTCAATCGACAATTCCTACATCGCAGATAAAAAGGGAATCGCAAAAATCACGGGCAATAAATCAAGCGACAAATTCAGGGTGAAAGCGCTTAAAAAGGGCGCAACAATCCTCAGACTGAAGGTAAACGGCGTAAAGATAATAAAGATTAAGGTAACTGTTTAAAATCAAAAAACAAAGAATCAGTAACCGATGTTAAAACAGAATACAGCACAACGACCTCAGAGTTCTCCGTAACTCTGAGGTCGTTGCTATTCACGGAATTTCAGAAGCATATACGGCTTGATTTCAAGCGCGTCCGCAATTCTGAACAAAAGCTCTAACGACATTGTTTTGACAATGCTCGGAGCTTCAATTGAACTTAGATGTGAACGGCTTATGCCTGATTTTTCCGCGAGCTGTTCCTGCGTCATACCCTTCTTTTTGCGATAGTAAGAAATGTTCAGACCCAGCTCAGTGTAGTTTTCGATATTTTTATATGATATTGGAGTTGCCCTTGACATAACATCACCCACTATTAAGATACATTTATTATTTGATGAAATAAACTATTTATTAAAATGCTATTGCTTTTTATTAGTGAGCGATATATAATTATCACAAAGCATTATTGTTTTGGGGTGATGTGTCGTGAAAAAACTCGGCGCGGTTGTGAACGCGCTTTACTTTATGACTTTTCTGGGAGTTTTCACGTGTATAATTATTTGGGGTTACACGGACACTCCGACCAAGTATAACCCCAATTCTCCTGAGCTTCATATTACTGTGATTGTCGGGTTTGCATTGATTACCGCTTTGTTTGTTTTTGTAAACCGTTTTCTGTTCGGACAAGAATTTGGCGATAGGATAAAGCAGAGGCTCAGTATTGACAGCCGAAAAATTACGACTGTTATTATCTTCTCGCTTACGGCTATTATGCTGGTGCTGCAGTTTTTCTGTGCGTGGAAGCTCAAAATTGTTCCCGACAGCGACCTCAGTCATGTCGAGCGTTATGCAGTCCGTTTTGCAAGGACAGGCAGTTTTGACGGGCTCTGCAAGCCGATAAGGGGCGGCTACTATCTGATTCGTTACCCTAACAATTTTGGGCTATATTTCATTATGGCGTTTACTTATCGACTCAGCTATCTGATTACGGGGAATATTTCGAGAATTCCGCTGATTGTCATTAATGTTTTTGCGATTAATTCTACAGTGCTTATGACTACTCTGCTCGCCCGCAGACTTTTCGGAAACCGAAAGGCTCTCTTTGCGCTCTTGCTTTGTGCTTTGTTCACTCCGTTTTATACATACACGGCGTTCTACTACACGGATTCTCTCTCTCTGCCGTTTGTTATCGGCTCAGTGTATCTAGCCAAAACGGCGCTTTCGAACGAAAACAAAAAGAAAAAGTATGTGCTTCTCGGAGCTTGCGGTTTGGTCATCTTCCTCGGCTTCAAGCTCAAGGGCAACGAAATTGTTATGGTCGTTGCAGTTGTTGTTTATCTCTTTTTGAAGTACGGATTCAAAAGAGCTGCCTGTCTAGCTCTCGCTGTTGTAATTGGCTTCGGCGTTAGTTATGCCGCCTATTCTGCCGCTTTCAGGCTGGCTGTTCATATTCCCGGGGAGCTTTTCGACAAATACGAAATGCCATACACACATTGGGTAATGATGGGACTGAACGGCAAAGGCGGCTACAACCGTGAGGACAGCAGATTTTCCAACTCCTTTGCGAATATTGACGAGAAAAAGGCGGCTGATATAAAGGTTATCAAAGAGCGTCTCGTCAAATACGGCGTAATCGGGCTCATAAAACACCTGAAGCTCAAAGCAACTTGGGAGTGGGAGGACGGAACCTACTTCATTTCCCGAAGCATTAACACGCCTGTCAAGAGAAATTTTTTGCATGAATTTGTATCTCCGAGAGGTAGGTTTTACTTCGGATTCTACAGCTACAGCTGTATGTTCCTTTTGTTTGTTATTATGATGATGTTTGTATCGGGATTCAGGGCAATGCGCGGACGTGAAACGGATTTCCTTACGCTTTTGCGGCTTGCGGTTTTCGGACTGTTTTTGTTTCTGCTGATTTGGGAAGGCAGGTCGCGGTATTTGTTTAACTTCTCGCCGCTCTTTCTTCTCATCTCCGTTGACGGAATGCGCGTCTTTGACAAGCTTAAAAAACGACCTCAGAGTTTTTGAAACTCTGAGGTCGAATTTTTGCTTTGTATTTACATCAAACCGCAAACAAGATCGGCGTAGCCCGACGGGTCGTCAATCGGAAGTCCTGCAATAAGCAGAGCCTGGTTGTAGAAAATCTCGGCGTACTGCTTTGCCTTCTCGTCGTCCTTGCCGATTAAGTCCTTCATCGCCTTTACAGCGTTGTGGTTCATATTGAGCTCAAGGCATCTCTGAGCCTTCATACCCGCCTCGGGCTGCATTGCGTTGAAGTATTTCTCCATCTCAAAGCTGATTCCGCCCTTTGCGGTCATACATACAGGGTGGCTGAGGAGCTTCTTGCTCGCGATAACCTCGCTGACCTTGTCGCCGAGCGCGTCGCGTACAAACTTGAGTACGTCGGCGTTATCCTCCGCGCTGTCCTCGCTCTTTTCGGGCTCGATTCCGAGGTCGTCGCTGTCAACGCTCTTAAACTGTTTGCCGTTGTATTCGGCTAAGGTCTGGAGCGTAAACTCGTCGATATCCTGTGTGCAGTAGAGAATCTCAAAGCCTTTGTTGAGCACAAGCTCAGCCTGCGGAAGCTTCGCGATTGTCTGAGCCGATTCACCTGTCGCGAAGTAGATGTACTTCTGCTCCTCGGGCATACGGTCGAGGTACTCGGCGAGAGTTGTGAGCTTGTCGGAGTTCGACGACGGGAACATCAGAAGGTCCTTGAGGCTGTCCTTGTGCATACCGTAGTCGCTGACAATTCCGTACTTGAGCTGACGTCCGAACTCACCGAAAAAGCTCTCATATGTCTCTCTGTCCTTCTTGAGCATAGAGCTCAGCTCGTTTTTGATTTTCTTTTCAAGTGTGTTCGCGACGGTCTTGAGCTGATGGTCGTGCTGTAAAACCTCGCGCGAGATGTTGAGCGAAAAGTCCTGACTGTCGACTACGCCCTTGACAAATCTGAAATGCTCGGGCAAAAGCTCCTCGCAGTTCTCCATAATCAGAACGCCGCTTGAATAAAGCTGCAATCCCTTCTTGTATTCCTTGGTGTAGTAGTCAAACGGAGTTTTGGACGGAATATAGAGCAGAGCCTTGTATGTGACAACGCCCTCGACAGAGGTTGTGATAATCCTTGCGGGCTTGTCAAATGCCATAAACTTGTTGTGATAGAATTCCTCGTATTCCTCGGTGGTTACGTCCTTATTGGGTCTCTGCCAGATGGGAACCATAGAGTTAAGCGTTTCCTTCTCGGTGACGGTTTCGTACTCGGGCTTGTCGCTGCCCTCGGTGCCTTCCTTAGCCTTTGTGCGAGTCATATCCATAATGATGGGGTAGCGGATGTAGTCGCTGTATTTCTTTACGAGCTCGGAAATTCTGTACTGCTCCAGAAACTCGCTGTAGTGCTCGTTCTCGGTGTCCTCTTTGATTCTGAGGGTTACGACAGTTCCGACGGTGTCCTTCTCGGTTTCCTTGATTGTGTAGCCGTCAGCTCCCGAGGAGCTCCAAACATACGCGGTGTCGCTGCCGTACTTTTTGGTCTCAACCTCAACCTTGTCGGCAACCATAAACGCGGAGTAGAAGCCTACGCCGAACTGACCGATGATGTCCACGTCGTCGACCTTCTCGTTCTCCTGTTTGAAGCGATACGAGCCTGAGGAAGCGATTGTGCCGAGGTTCTTGTCAAGGTCGTCCTTGTCCATACCGATACCGTTGTCCTCGATTCTGAGCACGCGGCTGTCCTTGTCGGCATAGATGTTGATTTTGAAATCCTCTCTCGACAGTCCGACCTTGTCGTCGGTCAGGGAAATGAAGCAGAGCTTGTCGATTGCGTCGCTGGCATTCGAGATAAGCTCACGCAGGAAGATTTCCTTGTGAGTGTAGATAGAGTTAATCATCAAATCAAGCAGACGCTTTGATTCGGATTTGAATTGTTTTTTAGACATTTTTGTCATCCCTTTGTTTTAGTATAAAATATAGTATAACGCAAACGCGCGGAAATTTCAAACCCAATTGTATGTACATTGTTCACGCTTTGTGTAAAATTCTGTATATAGGTGTAAAATATTGAATATTTATGCAGTATTTTCCACACAATAACAGCGAATTTGTAGTATGTTCAAGTAACGCCACTTCCATAGTCTCCAAAGCAAAAACACGTCCTTTTGGGACGTGTTTTTCGTTTGGAGCTGGTGGCGTGACTTGAACACGTGACCTTCTCATTACGAGTGAGATGCTCTACCGACTGAGCTACACCAGCGTGGAAATTGATAAAATTTTCACACACTGAGTATTATACAACATTTGTTTTTAAATTGCAATAGGCAAATTTTCTTAATTCCTGTTTTTCCCACGTTTTAAGCCGTAATTTGTGACAATTTATAAACTTGTACAAGTTTTTATTGACTTTATAATTTATTTATTTTATAGTATAGAAAAGGGATAAAAATTCATTTTAGGATTGTGAATTTTTGCTCTCTGAGAATGGAGAAAGGTGGTATTGCTATGTCGAAATCGTTTGGTAGACATCTTAGAGATTTACGTAAGCTGAACTCTAAGTATTCACAGCAGGAAATGGCTGATATGCTCAATATCTCACGATCCACATACACCTACTACGAAACAGGTAAGTCTGAGCCGGGACAGGAAAAGCTCAAGAAGATTTGCAATATTCTTAGCGTTGATTTCAACACCCTGCTTGGATATGACGATAATGATGTTGTTGCGACTGCAGCCGACAGCAGCGAAGAAGCTGAGACGTTTGCTCCCCTCAACCGTACTGAGGAGCAGATAATCGCTGCGTACAGGAAGATGAACTCCGAGGAAAAGGAGTATATCGGAACTCAGATCAACAAGATCGTGAAAAACTAATTTCCAACCAATGCCGTCCGCGTAAGCGGGCGGTTTCCTTTTATATATGACAAAGGCCTCAGATTGCTCTGAGGTCTTTTTACATACTTTTACATACTTTCGGGACAATCAATATTGAACATAAGGAGCACGTTTTTGATAACCGTCTTGACCGCAAGACAAAGGCTGAGCCTTGCCTGAGTAAGGCTATCATCTCCGCACTTAACGCGGCAGGCGTTGTAGAACTTGTGGAAGAGGGTAGCCGTCTTGGTGACGTAACGCGTAATCCTCGTGGGGTCGTATTCCTTAGCCGCGGAGATAATCTCGTCTGAGAACTCGGCAATGTGATTGATAAGCTCGAGCTCCTCGGGCTGAGTGAGCAGTCTGAGCTCCTCGGCGGAAGCCTCTCTGGGGTTGATACCCTCTGCCTTGAGGTTCTTGAGAATGCTGCAAATTCTCGCGTGAGCGTACTGAACATAGTAAACGGGGTTCTGGTTGTCCTGCTGAACCGCGATGTCGAGGTCAAAGTCCATCTGAGTGTTGGCTTCCCTTGTGTTGAACAGGAACCTTGCGCTGTCCACGGGAACCTCCTCGAGCAAATCTCCGAGCTGAATCGCCTTGCCCGTACGTTTGCTCATCTTGACAACCTGACCGCCCGAAACGAGCTTTACAAGCTGCATAAGCACAACGATAAGGCTGTCGCCGTCGTAGCCGATGGCGTTCATAGCGCCCTTCATTCTCATAACGTGACCGTGATGGTCTGCGCCCCAGATGTCGATGAGCGTCTTGAAGCCGCGGTCAAACTTGTTCTTGTGATAGGCGATATCGGCGGTGAAGTAGGTGGGGTTGCCGTTCTGACGAATCAGCACGTCGTCCTTGAGCTCCAGCTTGTCGATGTAGTCCTGAGTTTTGCCTTCCTTGAGAAGAAGCTCGGTGCAGACTTCCTTGTTCTTGTACCAGATTGCACCTTCCTTCTCGTAGGTGAGACCCTTTTCGGTGAGTAAATCTACGACCGCCTTGACCTCTCCGCTGTTGTGGAGCACGGATTCAAAGAACCAGTTGTCGTAGTGGATTTTGTACTTTGCCATATCGCTCTGCATTTTTGCGATATTCTTGGGGAGAGCGAAGTCTACGAGCGCCTTTTTGCGGTCGGCTTCGCTCGCGTCAACGAGCTTGTCGCCGAACTCATCGGCATATTCCTTTGCGAGGTCTGTGATGTCGGCGCCCTGATAGCCGTCCTCGGGGAACTCGATTCCGTCCTTGTAGAGCTGGAGATATCGAGCCTCGAGCGAGGAAGCGAACTTCTCAATCTGATTGCCCGCGTCGTTTACATAGAACTCGCGGTAAGCGTCATAGCCCGCCCTGTCGAGCACAGCCGCGAGGCAATCGCCGAGCGCGCCGCCTCTTGCGTTACCCATATGCATAGGACCTGTGGGGTTGGCTGAAACGAACTCAACCATAACCTTTTCGCCCTTGCCGAAGTCGGACGAGCCGTAGCTCTCCTTTTCGCTGAGAACGTCGTTGAGCACCGAAGCGTAGAAGTCGCCCGAATAGAAGAAGTTGATAAAGCCGGGACCCGCAATTTCGAACTTCTCGAAATATGTGCCCTCAAGCTCCAGATTGTTTGTAATCGCCTGAGCGATTTTTACGGGAGCGGTTCTGAAAACACGCGCTCCTGCCATTGCGGCGTTTGTCGCGAGGTCGCCGTTCTTCCTGTCGGCAGGCTCCTCAATGATAAACTGAGGAATCTGAGCGTCAATCAGCTCGCCGTTCTTAATCGCGCTCTTAAACGCGTTTTCGAGCGCTTCCTTGAGCTGTGTTTTTGCTGTATTTAAAGTATTCATACTGTTTCTCCCTTTTTCTTAACGTCTATAAAGAACTCGTTTCTCGACATCATCTCGTTGTTGAAGTCAAGCTCGTAGCTTACGTGGAGCTTTCCGCCGTTTTCTCTGAGCTTGTTCTGAATTGTGTCGGTCGAAACGCCTATCATCAAATCACCCATAACCGTGCGGTAGTGGCATTGATGACGTCTGCCTTTTTCGAGAATCAGTCTCGTCTGAGTTCCGCCGTTTCGTATTATCGTAACCTTGCTGTCGCCCTCAACCTTGACTACATTGTTCGAGGAAACCTCGGGGTTCTCCTCGTCGTATTCCTTGTAGCCGATGTAGAAGTTGCCGCGGCTGTTTATCATAAAGCTGCCGACGGTCGTCAGCTCAATTTTGTCCTTTTCTCCGTCCACTTCCTGAATTCCCGTGACGGAAATGAGGTAGTCGTTATTCTCCATAATCCATCCTTTAGTATAGCTCGATGTTGATTTGCTCAACCTTATGGCTCACATTCTCGCCGAGGAAAACTCCCGCGACGTTCTCGAAGCCCTCGGGAGTGTCGGATACATAGAACTCGCACTCGCCATTCTTGTCGCTGTCGTTGAGAAG
Organism: uncultured Eubacteriales bacterium; assembly: GCA_900315785.1. GTDB lineage: Bacteria > Bacillota > Clostridia > Oscillospirales > Acutalibacteraceae > Ruminococcoides. Next base: position 30,061 of record ONAL01000013.1, on the reverse strand, counting down.
ATTTTTCTCTCTGAGAATTTTGGCCGCGTAAATAGCGGTTTCCTTGCCGCTGTCAATCAGCGTAACGTCCTTGCCGACAACCTCTCTGATTGCGTCCGCGATGATGGGGTAGTGGGTGCAGCCGAGAATAATCGTGTCAGCCTTTGCCTCGATGATTTTGCCGAGGTAGCGCTCAATCACGAGCCTTGTTATCGGGTCGTCCTTGTCGATGAAGCCGTTCTCAACCAGCGGAACAAAGAGCGGACAGTCCTGCTCCACAACTTTGATTTCGCTGTCAAAGGTCTGTATCATATCGCGGTAGCTGTGGCTGTTGATTGTCGCTGAGGTGCCGATAACGCCGACGATTTTGTTCTTGGTGCTCTGTGCCGCCGCGAAGCAGGTGGGCGACACAACGCCCGTGTAGGGGACAGGCAGGTCGGTTTTGAGGTTGGTCGCGACCGAGCTCACCGTGCCGCACGCGGCGATGACCATCTTGACATTATGCTTTAAAAGAAATTTAGCGTCCTGGAACGCGTACTTTTTGATTGTACTGTTTGAGCGCGTGCCGTATGGAACGCGTCCCGTATCGCCGAAATAGACGATATCCTCGTTCGGTAAAACGCGTTTGAGCTCTCTGACGGCGGTCAGTCCGCCGAGACCCGAGTCAAAAACGCCTATAGGAGCATTATTCATAAGCGGTTCTCCTCATACATTAATATACAATTAATTATATTATCATAATTGAGGCGTTCTTTCAAGGTTGATGTTTGAAAATAAATATGATACAATTTAAAAAAATTATATGAAAAGTGTCACAAATCGTGAAGTTGAAGGGTTAATACTATCAGGAGGCGAGAAAATGAAAAGATTCGTATCAATTATTTTAGCGGTATTAATGCTCGGGTCAGTATTTACCGTGTCGGCAAGCGCGCAGCTCCGCGATGACGAGGGCATTGAGCTCTTCAGGGAGTACGCGGGCACAGACGACGTAGTCTATAAAGCGCTCGGCACTGTCGAAGGCTACACCTACGCCTACGGCTACAGCAGCGATATTACTGACAGCTCGTATTTCACGAGACTCGGCGGCTACCTTTTCTCAAAATGGGGAGTAGCAATGCCCTACGGTCTGGCTCTTTACATAATTTCCGACAAAATGGTTTATCCTCTGGAAACAGCGGTCGGAATGGAGCTTATCTCAAAGGACGGAATCGAACAGGCGGCACAGCTCACGAACGACGGAGCCTACGCTCACAAGATGACCGACAACGAGAATCTGCTCTACGATTATCTGACGCAAAACAGCCTTATGAACAGCTGGTTTTATACATTCCAGGAAATCGGTGAAATCGGCGGAACAACCTTTGTGCTCGGTCAGACGAACAAAACCGACTACGTCGAAAAGATAGACGGCTACGAGGTTACTTCCGAGCAGAACGAGTTTCTGTTCTCACGAGGTGTAAAGGCGTTCTTCATCAGGGACGGCGAGGTCTACACTCTGACCGAAGCGTGCGAGAATAAATTCTTCACAGTCGAGGAAGCGGCGAAGCTCTACGCTGACAGCACGAACAATCAGATTCATTTTATTTACGTTGGCGAAAGCGGTGAGAATACAAGCGCTCCCGTGACAACTTCACCCGTTACCGAGCCTGTCACAACAGCGCCCGTTACGACTGAGCCTGTCACCACAGAGCCTGTAACCGAACCTCTTTCCGAGCCTGTTACATCGGCTACTCAGGAGGTTACCGAGCCCGATTCCACACAGCCCGACAGCACCGACAGCTCAGACAGCAGCGAGCCCGTAACCACAACTTCCTCAAAGACGGACAAGGAGATTTTTGAGGAATATATCAAGGGAATCTACCACGGCTCTATGGGCGTTATGACATATCAGGAGCTCGGCGAGGTCAACGGCGCGAAGCTCATCAAGGGTCTAAGCTCCGAAATGACCGATACATTTGTGAACGCTCACATCGGCGATTATATGTTCAGCAAGTTCTATGTTGCTATGCCTTACGACCTTGCGCTCTTTATCATCAAGGACGGTATGGTCTATTCGCTCGAGCAGGCTTATTCTATGGAAATTATCACAGACGACGATTTCGATGAGCTTGTTCCTCTCGCGAAAAACGCGGTTACCGTCCGTAAGCTCGAGGGAAAGGAGAAGCAGATGCTCTCTTATCTGGAGAAAAACGGTCTGTTTTCGCGCGGACGCTATTCCTTCACCGACGTCGGCGAGCTCGACGGCTACAGCCTCGTTCAGGCTCAGACAAACGGCGACAGCTGGGACATCAGAATCGGCGATTACCGTATTCAGACACAGCCCGATATGTTTATGTTCAACGCGGGTCTCAGACTTTATCTGATGAACTCAAGCGAGATTATTCCGCTCGAGAAAGCCTGCGAGGACGGTATCACCACAATCGAAAAGGCGGGCGAGCTCTACCACTCAAGCGGCACACTCGGTCTCACGATTATGCCCTTTGTCGAGGAGCCCACAACCGAGCCCGTAACCGATGAGTACGCAAGGCTCAAGAGAACGGTGATTATCGGCAATCCCGAGCTCGGATTTGACGATATCATCGTCAGCAGCTATAAGCACATCAAGGGCGACCTTTACCTCGTCCGCTACACAATCAAAAATACGAGCTATGCCGCAGATATGCCCCGAAGCTATTTCGGAAGGTACTGTTACACGAGCAGCCGTCCGCAGGAGCTTATCTACGACGATACATATATGAAGCTGTATCCGATTGCTTCGGCGTACAATCAGAAGGTGATAGGGGACAGCGATATCAGCGTTATCAGAAAGCTCCTTTCTAAAACAAGCTCAATCACCGTCAACGCGGTATCCCTGAAGGCGGGCGCTCAGTCACAGCTTGCCCAGGCGACGGGAGTGAAAATCTCCTCTGCCAAGAGCTCCGATTCAAAGGTCGCGTCTGTCACAAAGGGCGGCGCAGTTACGGCGCTCACAAAGGGCACAGCGACGGTTACGCTCACATTTGCTGACAAGACAAAGGTGAGCTTCAAGGTCACGGTTTCCTCGAATCCGTTCCTCAAGCGCAGCGGCAAAGACTTCAAGTCCGCGACATTGAAGAAGGGAAAGAAGATTTCCGTAAACGTCGTCGGACGCGCTTCGGGCACAAAGCTTGTCTGTCCCAAGAACAACCGTGTTTTAATCAAGGCTTCCTCTGACGGCAAGCGTATCACGATTACAGCGAAGAAGAGCGGCAAAACCACAGCCTATGTAAAGGTTAACGGCAAAAAGCTCACATTCAGAATCAACGTAAAATAACAAAACGGTGCCGTCCTCGCTCGGGGACGGCATTTTATGTTTGACAAAACTGCCTTTGATAGGTTATAATGACCGTATCTACGTAAAAGGAATGATGTTCAATGGATATAAAAACAGCTTTTAATTCAATTTCGGACAAGGTAGAGGGCGCGCTGCTCGCACAGGGATTTTCAAAGCAGAAGGTCAGCGGCAATGACAATGAAATGGTAAGCCTCTTTACCTCGGATACAGTTGCTTACTCCGTCGTATACTTCAAGGACAAGATGCATATGGTTATGCGCCAGTGCGCAATGACCGACGAGGGTCCCGACAACGACTGGAAAACTCTCGCGACCTGGATGTTCGACCCCGACAACGACACCCAGAAGGAAGCGGACTCAATCGCAAACGACTTTATCGACAACTGTACAAGTACAACTGCCGTAAAGCGTCTCAAGACTACAAAGAAGAAAAAGAAGAAGGATTCCGACGAGGGCAACGCAGACCCGCTTTTCCTCGCAAAGCGCTTCGTTACATTTTTCCCTGCGCTCAAGGAGGAGATTAAGCAGGAAGAGGACTGCTACTATCCCTTCCGCGGCGTAACCTTCACCAGAGCGTCAATCGTTCCCAAGCTTCAGGACTACGTCAAAAGGGCTGACAAGAAGGATATGGAGAAGCTCGCGACGCTTCTCAGCACTCAGTACGGCAACGGCGACGCCGACACACGCTCGATTATCACAATCGTAATCCTCAACTCTTTGCCCGAGGGCAGCTACGAGGGACTCAACGAGTACCTGTCCGACGAGCTCAAAACCGCGTGGAAGGCAGCTCTCAAATTCAAGGGCAAGACGGTCAAGCCCGAAAAGCCCAAGAAGAAGAAAAAGACTATGGTTGAGAGACTCCAGGGTATGCAGAAATAATCGTATCTTTTTTGACAAAAAAATTTAATAATCCCCTTGACTTGGTAATCAGTTTATGATAAAATAGCTATACCTCGTATAAGGGGCTTATTTTTTTGCGTCCGTTAATACGCATAAAATAATCCATTCGCCCTTTGAGGGAGGCAAATTTACTTAACAGTAAAAAATTTATTTCCGAAAAATACGGGAGGTGCCGTCATGAGAGTGAAAATCACTTTGGCTTGTACAGAATGTAAACAGCGTAATTACAACACTATGAAGAATAAGAAGAACAGTCCCGACAGACTTCAGATGAATAAGTACTGCCGCTTCTGCAGAAAGCATACTCTTCATAAGGAAACAAAATAACGGAGGAAGTTACTATGGCTGATACTAAAGCAAACGCGAAAGCAAAAGCTACTAAGAAGTCAGGCAAAAAGCCCAACATCTTTAAGCGCGCGTGGAACTACCTTCGTGAGTGTAAGGGTGAGATCAAGAAGATCACCTGGACACATCCCAAGGTTGCTACAAGAAACTTCTTCGTAGTACTTGTTGTTATTGCCGTTGCCGGTGTGTTCATCTACGCTCTCGACAGAGGTCTTTACGCTCTGCTCGACTTAGTAATGAATATGTATAAGGTCTGATTCCTTACTAATCTGATTAGAAAGGACGGCTTTTTATGGCAGACGGAACATTAAAATGGTATGTTGTTCATACCTACTCGGGCTATGAAAACAAAGTAGCCGGCGACCTGATGACTACGGTTGAAAACCGCGGACTTCAGGATATGATTACCGAAGTAAAGGTTCCTACCGAAATCGTAACCGAGAATAACGACGGCAAGATCAAAGAGGTCGAGCACAAGATATACCCGAGCTACGTTTTCGTAAAGATGATTTACACAGACGAAACCTGGTACGTTGTCCGCAACATCCGCGGCTGTACGGGATTTGTCGGTCCTTCGTCCAAGCCCGTTCCTCTTACAGATGAAGAGGTTTACCGCTTAGGCGTGGAACAGCGTGTAGTCGAAGTAAACTACAAGGTCGGCGATCAGGTTCGCATTATCGACGGTCCGCTTGAGGACTTTGTCGGAATTGTGGACGAGCTTGACGCTGATAAAAACTACGTTCGCGTCGTTGTATCGATGTTCGGACGTGAAACTCCGGTTGAGCTTGAGCTTCATCAGGCTGAACCGATGGACGACTGATATTAGCCAGAAGGCTTTAATATCGGGAGCTTAGGCTCCTTGTGGGAGGAACGCCTTATCAGTTCCGCAATTTACCACGATTTTTGGAGGTGCAAACACAATGGCTCAAAAGGTAGTTGGCTTAATTAAGCTGCAGATACCTGCCGGAAAAGCTACTCCGGCACCACCTGTTGGACCGGCACTCGGTCAGCACGGTGTAAACATCGTTGCGTTCACAAAGGATTTTAACGAGCGCACAAAGAACGACATCGGACTTATCATCCCTGTTGTTATCACAGTATACGCGGACAGATCTTTCACATTTATCACAAAGACACCGCCCGCTGCTGTTCTTATCAAAAAGGCATGCGGAATCGATTCCGGTTCAGGCGTACCTAACAAGCAGAAGGTTGCTAAAATTACCCGTGAACAGGTTCAGAAAATTGCTGAGACTAAGATGCCCGACCTCAACGCAGGCAGCATTGAGACCGCGATGAGTATGATCGCCGGTACTGCCAGATCTATGGGTATCGAAGTAGTAGACTAAGTTCACAATTTTTTAATCCGGGTGGGAGGAATATCCGCTTGACCACCTAATTATGGAGGATGACTGATGAAACACGGTAAGAAATATGTCGAGAGCGCCAAGCTCATCGACAGAACAAAATTATACGATATCGACGAAGCTATCGACACTGTAGTAAAGGCTGCTCCCGCAAAGTTTGACGAGACAGTTGAGCTTCACGTAAGACTCGGTGTTGACGGCCGTCACGCTGACCAGCAGGTCAGAGGCGCTATCGTACTTCCTAACGGCACAGGCAAGAACGTAAAGGTTCTCGCTATCTGCAAGGGTCCCAACGAGGATCTCGCTAAGGAAGCCGGCGCAGATTTTGTAGGCGCAGAGGATATGACCCAGAAGATTCAGCAGGAAAACTGGATGGACTTCGACGTACTTATCACAACTCCCGATTGCATGGGTCTTGTAGGTCGTCTCGGTAAGATCCTCGGTCCCCGCGGCTTAATGCCTAACCCGAAGGCTGGTACCGTAACTCCCGACATCGCAAGAGCGATCAAGGAAGCTAAGGCTGGTAAGATTGAGTATCGTCTTGATAAGACAAACATCATTCACTGCCCGATCGGTAAGGTTTCCTTCGGTAAGGAGAAGCTCCAGCAGAACTTCGACGCTCTGATGGACGCTATCATCAAGGCTAAGCCCGCAGCAGCAAAGGGTCAGTACATCAAGTCCTGCGCTGTTACTTCTACGATGGGTCCGTCTGTAAAGATCAGCCCGTCCAAGTTCTCCGTATAATCGGAGTCAAATAACCTATCAGCGCTTTAGCGCAGATATATAATCGCTTTTCTAAAGACAGCAGGTGTCGCAAGACGTAAAGTTCAACTGCCTGCCGAGGAGATGCAATTACTTGTATTTTACGTCTCCCTATGTCTTAGCGTAGGGAGATTTCACTTTTAGAGGCGATGTTATCAATTTAATGGAGGTGAAAATATTGCCCAGTAAAAGTGTTTTAGAAGCAAAGCAGGCTATCGTAGCAGAGCTCGCTGACAGACTCAAGGCTTCTTGCGTTGGTGTTGTAGTAAGCTACAAGGGTATCAACGTAGAGGACGACACAAAGCTTCGTAAGGAGCTTCGTGAGAACGGCGTTAAGTACACGGTTGTAAAGAATACTCTTCTCCGCCGTGCTACCGACGAGGTTGGTCTTTCCGATATGGACAGCGTTTTAGAGGGTACAACCGCTCTTGCAACTTCTGACGACGATTACACTGCCGCTGCGAGAATCCTCGCTAACTTCGCTAAGAAGAACGATTACTTCGAAATCAAGTCAGGCTACATGGACGGCGCTGTTGTTGATCTCGATACTATCGATCATCTCGCTAAGTTACCGACAAGAGAAGTTCTTCTCGCAAACGTACTCGGCGCCTTCCAGGCTCCCATCGCGTCCTTTGCACGTGCCATTCAGGCTATCGTTGACAAGGGCGGCGTAGAGAACTGCGAACCCGCCGCTAAGGAAGCTGAGGACGCTGAGCCCGCAGCAGAAACAGCTGAAGCTCCCGCAGAGGAAGCTAAGGCAGAGGAAGCTCCCGCAGAGGAGTAATCCAAATCTAATTTAAAGAATTATAACTATTATATGGAGGTTTTTAAAATGGCATCTGAGAAAATTACTGCTATTATTGAAGAATTAAAAGGCCTTACAGTTCTCGAGCTCGCTGATCTCGTACACGCTGTAGAGGATGAGTTTGGCGTATCCGCTGCTGCTGCTGTTGCAGTTGCAGGTCCTGCTGCTGGCGGCGAGGCTGCTGCAGAGGAGAAGACTGAGTTCGACGTAGAGCTCAAGAGCGCTGGCGCAAAGAAGATCAACGTAATCAAGGTTGTTCGTGAGATCACAGGTCTCGGACTTAAGGAAGCTAAGGCTCTCGTAGACGAGGCTCCCAAGATGATCAAGGAAGGCGTTTCCAAGGATGACGCTGAGGCTATCAAGGCTAAGCTCGAAGAGGCTGGCGCTGAGGTAGAGGTTAAATAATCTACTTAACCAAATAATTAAGGAGCTGACTTTGCTGTCAGCTCCTTTTTAATGCTTTTAAATCTTAAATTCTATAACAAAAAAGGTGTTGCCGAAGCAACACCTTTTTGTTAATAAAACTTACTTTAAGCTGTTCTGAATAGCAACTGCAACTGCAACTGTTGCGCCAACCATGGGGTTGTTGCCCATTCCGAGGAAGCCCATCATCTCTACGTGGGCGGGAACTGAGGACGAGCCTGCGAACTGAGCGTCGGAGTGCATACGTCCCATTGTGTCTGTCATACCGTAGGAAGCGGGACCTGCAGCCATATTATCGGGATGCAGAGTTCTTCCTGTACCGCCGCCCGAAGCAACGGAGAAGTACTTCTTGCCGAGCTCGTTGCATTCCTTCTTGTAAGTGCCTGCAACGGGATGCTGGAAGCGTGTGGGGTTGGTGGAGTTACCTGTGATACTTACGTCAACGCCCTCGTTGTGCATGATAGCAACACCTTCTCTTACATCGTCAGCGCCGTAGCAGCGAACGTTAGCTCTCTCACCGTCGGAGTAAGGAGTTTCCTTAACGATTTTGAGCTCGCCTGAGAAGTAATCAAACTGAGTCTGAACATATGTGAAGCCGTTGATTCTGGAGATAATCTGAGCAGCGTCCTTGCCGAGACCGTTGAGGATAACTCTAAGGGGCTCTTCTCTTACCTTGTTAGCGTTTCTAACGATACCGATAGCGCCTTCAGCAGCAGCGAAGGACTCGTGACCTGCGAGGAACGCAAAGCACTTTGTGTCGTTGGAAAGGAGCATAGCGGCGAGGTTGCCGTGGCCTAAACCAACCTTACGGTTCTCGGCAACGGAGCCTTCGATACAGAAGCTCTGTAAGCCTTCGCCGATGTATCTTGCAGCTTCCTCAGCGTTCTTAGCGCCTGCCTTGAGAGCGATAGCAGCGCCTACACAGTAAGCCCAGCATACGTTTTCGAAGCAGATGGGCTGGATTCCCTTAGCGATTTCATAGGGGTCGAAGCCGGCTGCCTTGCAGATTTCGCGGCTCTCTTCTACGGATGCGATGCCGTACTTAGCGAGAACGCCGTTGATTTTTTCAATTCTTCTGTCGTAGTTTTCAAATAATGCCATTACTTCGCACCTCCCTTATTCCTGACGCGGGTCAATGTACTTAGCGGCGTTGTCAAACTGACCGTAGTGACCCTTAGCCTTCTCAAGAGCCTCGTTAGCGTCAATACCGCTCTTGATGAAGTCCATCATTTTGCCGAGGCTTACGAACTCGTAGCCGATTATTTCGTCGTCAGCGTTAAGAGCAATGCGTGTGCAATAGCCCTCTGTCATCTCGAGGTAACGCGGACCCTTTTCCTTTGTGGCAAACATTGTGCCGACCTGTGAACGGAGACCCTTACCGAGGTCCTCAAGAGAAGCGCCTACAAGTAAGCCGCCCTCGGAGAACGCGCTCTGAGTTCTGCCGTAAACAATCTGTAAGAATAACTCTCTCATAGCTGTGTTGATAGCGTCGCATACAAGGTCAGTGTTGAGAGCCTCAAGGAGAGTTTTTCCGATGAGGATTTCGGATGCCATAGCGGCGGAGTGGGTCATACCCGAGCAGCCGATTGTCTCGACTAAGGCTTCCTCAATGATTCCGTTCTTTACGTTGAGTGTGAGCTTGCAGGCGCCCTGCTGAGGTGCGCACCAGCCGATACCGTGTGTAAAGCCCGAAATATCCTTGATTTCTTTCGCCTGAACCCACTGACCCTCTTCGGGGATGGGTGCAGGACCGTGATACGCGCCCTTAGCCACAGGACACATATTCGATACTTCTGCTGTGTAATACATAAGCAATTCCTCCTTAGATTTTATTAAAGCCGACAATATCCGCAAAAACGGCATTAATCATCGGCCGTCAACTAGGTGTTATACCTATATAGATTATAGATGAAATTACGAAATACGTCAAGTCAAAAATCACATCTTTTAGTATATATGTCCAAATAAAATCATATTTAATCAGATTTTGTGAATATCCGCGAGCATTTTTTCCAGAATTTCAGCCGACGTTCTGACAATCTCGGGACAGGGACGTTTTTTGTAGTAGCTTTCGGTGCGCTTTTCGGGCGTCAGTCCGTTCTCGGAGCCTGTGCCTTTCAGAAGCTCGCGGCAGATAATCGAGCCGTTTTTCTCTCTGAACTGTCTCGAAAACTCCTGTACACGCTTATATTGTTTGCTTTTCTGCTCGTGATTATTCGGCTCAGAAAAGCCGCATACAAGCCCGAGCACCATTCCCGCGCCCGATACCGCTCCGCAGATTTCTCTCATTCTGCCGAAGCCTCCGCCGAAGGAAAGCGCAAGCTTCGCCGCGGTTTCGTCATCAAGCCCCGTAACGTCCGAGAACGCCAGCAAAACCGCCTGTGAGCAGTTGTAGCCGTCTCTGAAAAGCTTCTCTGCGTATTCTCCGTGTGTCATAGTATCACCTCGTCTTAATGATACATTATTTTACAGAAATTGTCTATGAATATTTAAGCTTTTAAAAACATATAATGTTCGTAAAGGAGTTTTGAAAATTTGAGGTGAAACAATGGAATATCACAGTCTGACCGAGCTTCTGAGCAATCACAGAGCGAGCAGACGGTTTTTTATGTCGCTGCCGATTGAGCTTCAGCTCGAGCTTCACAAGCACGACGACAGCGTTAAATCCGCGTCGGAGCTCAAGGAGCTGGTTGGAGAAATCAACAGAAGCAGAAACTACGATTCGTCCGCGGTTTTTCCGCACGAGTATTCGCTCTACTGACCGCATAAAACAAAACCTCTTGAGAAAAATACTCTCAAGAGGTGATTTTATGTCTGATAATAACGAGGAAAAGGTTCCTCTGGAATGTCCGCCGAGGGAGAACAAAAGTATCTCAGAGCCGATTCAGAACGGGGAAGAGGTCATTTTAGAAGCTCCACGGGAATAGCGAGCCATTCTCTGACAAAATATGTCGGATAGCACACAAGCCCGATAAAGCCGTTCTGTGTGTTTACGGCTGAGATATCGTCCGTAACGCCCTGCTTGCGGGCGATTATTCTTGCCCTGAACTGGTGGTAGCTGTCGGTGACAATCGCGATGTCGGGACAGAGCTTCTTATCCTTGATTATTTTGTAGGAAAACTCGATGTTTTCCTTGGTGTTGGTCGCCTTGTCCTCTTTGATTATCCTGTCAGCTTTCACGCCGTCCTTGACCATATTCTCGTACATACACTGAGCTTCGCTCATAATCTCGTCGTCGCCCTTGCCGCCTGTCACAACCGCGACCGCGTCGGGGTTCTCGCCGAGGTATTTCTCAGCCGCGTGAATCCTCTGCCACAGCAGCGCGCTGGGACCCCACGGCTTGACCTGTGCGCCGAGCACAACCGCCGTATTGTCCGACGGAGATGTCGGAGCCTTAATGCCGAAAAACGCCATCAGCGAGCTGATTATCACCGCGTAGGCCAGGCAGATACAGGCGAGCACGGTCAGAATTCTGTAGACAACCTTTCCGACCTTGTTTTTGAAAAGTTTTTCTTTAAAAGAATTATAAAGCTTTTCCGTGCCAAATCTGAAAATCAGAAATACGCAAATCAGCACACCGACGATATTTCCGATATTCAGCACTCGGTATAACACCGCGGGCGCGATAAACCAGACGATAAACAGCAGTGAAAGCAGACAAATCAGTATTCTGAAAATCTTTTTTATCATAGTTATTCCTTTTTATTGCGGATTATTGTCTTGTCCTTGTTCCGTCGTACAGAGTACCCTCGTCAACGCTGACCGCCTTGCCCTGTCTGAGGCTTTCGGGCACGTCCAGAAAACGCTGGTTCTTGCTTCCGCGGAACAGGAGCATAAGGCTGCGTTCCTCAAGAATAAACGGACCGTCAACGAGGTAGTCGAGATTCTCGAGAAGATGCCTCCATTCGGGCTTCTCGTCGCTTCCTGCGAGCAGTTCCTCAAAGGTATATCCTGAGTAGGACATCACATTTAAACCGTTCTCGTGGCATTTCTGAGCCAATTCTGCCAAAGCCTCGGCTTGACAGAAGGGCTCGCCTCCCGAGAAGGTCAGTCCCTGTAAAATCGGGTTCTTCACGGCGATTGCGAGAATCTTGTCAACGTCGCCCGGGTGCCTCGGCTCAAACGGCCAGGTCTCGGGATTGTGACAGCCCTTGCAGTGGTGAGGACAACCCTGTGTAAAAATTGTCATTCGTATGCCGGGGCCGTCAACGATACTCTCGCTGACGACCCCGGATAAATTCAGTTTAGTTCCCATTATGCTGTTTCTTCATTGAGTAAGCTCATATCAATGCTTTCGCCGATAGCGTGCTTTACTCTCTCTTCAACCTCTTTGCGCTTCGCGTCGTTGAAACGGTCAAGCGTGCCTACGAGGTAACCTGTGATTCTGCGGATACGCTCAAAGCCTGTTCCGCCCGAGCCTTCCTTACGTCCGCAAACAGGGCAGTAATCGCCGATAATTCCTGTGTGTCCGCAAACAGGGTCGCGGTCAACGGGATGGTTGATAGAGCCGTAGCCGACGCCTGACTCCTTCATCTGACGGATAACCGCCTCGAAAGCGTCGAGGTTCTGTGTCGGGTCACCGTCAAGCTCGATGTAGGAGATGTGACCGCCGTTTGTGAGGTTGTGGTACGGAGCCTCGAGCTTAATCTTCTCGAACGCGGAAATGTTGTAGTATACGGGGATGTGGAAGGAGTTTGTATAGTAATCTCTGTCGGTAACACCGGGGATTGAGCCGAAGCGCTCACGGTCGATTCTAACAAAACGACCCGAAAGTCCCTCTGCGGGAGTACCGATAAGAGCGAAGTTGAGCTGATACTTCTGAGTAGCCTCGTTCATCTTCTTGCGCATATAGCCGATAATCTCGAGACCGAGCTTCTGAGCGCTCTCGCTCTCGCCGTGGTGCTTGCCTACGAGAGCCTTGAGGCACTCTGCAAGACCGATGAAGCCGACTGTCAGTGAGCCGTGCTTGAGAACGTCGCGGACAGAGTCGTTGGGACCGAGCTTCTCGGAATCGAGCCATACGCCCTGACCCATAAGGAAGGGATAGTTTCTGACGAGCTTGGAGCACTGAATCTCGAAACGCTCGAGAAGCTGCTCAATGCAGAGCTCGCACATTCTGTCGAGCTGCTCAAAGAAGAAGTCGACGTTCTTGTTTGAGAGAATAGCAAGTCGCGGAAGGTTGATTGATGTGAAGCTGAGGTTTCCTCTGCCGTAGGTCTGCTCACGGTCGGGGTCGTAGATGTTGCCGATAACTCTTGTGCGGCAGCCCATATACGCAACCTCTGTCTCGGGATGACCTTCCTTGTAATACTGCTTGTTGTAGGGAGCGTCGAGGAAGGAATAGTTGGGGAAGAGACGCTTTGCGGAAACCTTCATTGTTTCCTTGTAGATATCATAGTTCGGGTCGCCGGGGTTGTAGTTTACGCCCTCCTTGACCTTAAAAATCTGAATGGGGAAGATAGGTGTCTCGCCGTTTCCGAGACCGTTGTCTGTCGCCTTGAGAATGTTCTTCATAACCATTCTGCCCTCGGGCGATGTGTCTGTGCCGTAGTTGAGGGAAGAGAACGGAATCTGAGCGCCTGCGCGGCTGTGCATTGTGTTGAGGTTGTGGATGAGAGCCTCCATCGCCTGGAATGTAGCTCTGTCTGTCTCGGTCTCAGCGTGCTTGAAAGCAAAGCGCTGGAGCTTGCCCGCGAGCTTTTCACCGTATTTCTCGGAGAGGAGCTTGTTCTCGGCAGCCTTGTAGTCGGGGCTGTTGTCCTCGAGCTTGGGCCATTCGCCAGCTGTTTCCTCAGCCTCGTCGCAGATAGCCTTGGTGATTTCCTTTGCGTTCTCCTCCTCGCAGAGCAACTCAATCGCTCTCTCGAGGTTCTGGCGGTAACGCTTGCGGTATGTCTTTGCTACACCGGGAGCCATCGAATAATCAAAGTTCGGAACGCTCTGACCGCCGTGCTGGTCGTTCTGGTTGGACTGAATAGCGATACAAGCGAGCGCCGAGTAGGACTGAATATCATTGGGCTCTCTGAGGTAGCCGTGACCTGTTGAGAAGCCGTCCTTGAAGAGCTTGAGAAGGTCAATCTGACAGCAGGTGGTTGTGAGTGTGAGGAAGTCGAGGTCGTGGATATGAATATCGCCGTCGAGGTGAGCCTTTGAGTGCTTGGGGTTGAGGATATACATATGATAGAACTGCTTAGCACCCTCGGAGCCGTACTTGAGCATTGTGCCCATTGCGGTGTCGCCGTCGATGTTTGCGTTCTCGCGCTTAACGTCGTTGTCCTTGGCAGCCTTGAAGGTGAGGTCCTCGTAAATCTTCATAAGCTTGGTGTTCATATCTCTTACTCTTGTGCGCTCTGCGCGGTAGAGGATGAACTCCTTGGCTGTTCTGGCGTGGCCGTTCTCGATAAGTACCTTTTCTACCGTATCCTGAACGTGCTCAACGGCGGGCTGAGTCTCGCCCGAGTTCTCGAGAGTCTGGAGAACTTCCTTAGCGAGCTTTTCGGCTGTTTCATAATCTGTTCCGCCGATAGCCTGTGCAGCCTTATAGATAGCCTGCGTGATTTTTTCTAAATCAAAGTTTGCCGTGCGTCCGTCGCGCTTCTTAATTTTTGTGATCATTTTCACGTTACCTCCCAAATTACAGATTTGTAAATGTTAATTCTTTAGAAACACAATATATTGTGGTCTCTCTTTCAGTGCTTGCACATTATAGCGGATTTATCCGTTTTCGTCAATTAGTAAAAGTAACTAATAATAAATAATTATTTTGTGCATTAGTTGCAGAAACCTTCCGCAAAATTTTCTCAAAGAATTATTCGTCATAAAACAACACCTTGTGGGGGATTTTGCTCACAATACAAGATATTGTGTTTCTAAAAATTTTGTAATCATTAAATTACAAATTTTTATCTTCTGCGAAAAAGGGGAAGAGGGAATAAGAAAAGCCGCCCGATTTCTCGAGCGGCTTCGTGTCAGTTATTGTTAACTTTGGAAGTCAGATTATTTAACGTTAACCTTGATTGAAACAACCTTCTTAGCGGATTTGTAGTTCTTGTTGCCCTTAGCAGTAACTGTAACCTTAACAGTAACAGCCTTCTTGAGACCCTTCTTAACTACAAGAGCGCCCTTCTTATTAACAGTAACCTTCTTGTTGCTTGTCTTGTAAGTAACTGTGCCCTGAGCCTTGGAAACCTTAACAACACCCTTGATGGTTGTAGCCTTCTTCTTGCTTGCTGTTACAGCCTTCTTGGAAGATACCTTCATCGGGTTAGCAGCCTTTACAACCTTGATTGTAACAGTCTTGGAAACCTTGTTGTTTGTAGCAGTAATCTTTGCAGAACCAACGCCCTTAGCAACTACCTTACCCTTAGCGTTAACAGTAGCAACCTTTGTGTTGGAGGACTTGAATGTTGTCTTGCCAACGCCGTTCTTAACAGTAGCCTTAACTGTTGTTGTAGCGCCGTAAGCGATTGAGGTCTTAGCAGCCTTAAGAGTCAATGTTGTAGCGGGCTTGGGAGCCTCAGTTGTGGGCTCTACAGGAGGAATAACCTCGCATACTACAGCCTCGGGATCCTCGCCTTCCTTAGTGGGTCTGGAAGCGAGAAGCTCGAATGTGAATACGAGTGTTGAGTTATCCTTCTCAACTGTTACGTATGTGTTGTTGCCCATTCCGCCCGGATGCCATGTAACGCCACCCTTGTCGTTGATGTAAACGACCTTGAACTCATATCTGGGAGCGCCTGTGTCATCAGAAGCATTTGCGGATGAGGGAACGTTTTCGAATGTCTGTGTGAAGATCTTGCCTTCGGAACCTTCAACCTCTGTCATGGGAACGCATGTCTCCCAAACATTAGCGAAGCCCCACTCTACGCCTAAGACTTCCTCAGAACCTACGATATAGAAGCCGGGAACTACGGGCTTCTGGGGCTCCTCGGTAGAGGGCTCGCTTGTGGGCTCTGTTGCAGGAGCCTGACCTTCAACTTCAGTGATTGTGATAACAGCGCCGCCTCTTGTAACTGCGTCAACCTTTGTGAGGTCGAGTGTAAGAGTGATGTCGCTGTAGTCATAAGTTGTAGAGAATTCGATGTTGCCCTGAGCGTTGTACTCAGCGTCGAAAGCCTCACCGAAAGCAACAAATGTGCCGCCCCAGTTCTCAGCCCAGCCGCCGTTTGCAGCAAACTTAACCTGGTAGCCTTCGCCCTTGGAAACGCCTGAGAATGTGATTGTGTAAACGCCGTCAGCGCCTGTCATTCTGTTAGCCTCAGCAGCGGGATCCCAATCGATACCGTTGAGGAACTTCTTGTCGCCGCCGGAGTTACCAACAGCTGCTACGTAGTCAACCGTGAGCTCTTTGATAACGTCAACCTGCTCGCCTGTAGCTTCGTAAGCGAGTGTGTCGGGATCAAATGTGATTGTAACATCGCCGTCAGCCTTCATGTTGAACTTGTAGTTGTTGTCGCCAATCCACTTTTCGCCGTTTACTACTACCTTGAACTCA
>ONAL01000013.1:0-13630 GCA_900315785.1 uncultured Eubacteriales bacterium | reverse complement strand
GTGTACTTACCGTCGTCGCCCTTTGTCATAACGTTTGTTGTGTCGGAAGGATCCCAGCCGTAGCCTGTGTTGCCTTCGCCGCAGAGGTTTGCGGAACCGCATACTACTGCAGACTCAACAACGAGGGGCTCAGTTACAGGAGCAGTTGTGGGCTCTTCTGTTGTGGGAGCTGTTGTGGGCTCCTCGGTTGTGGGAGCAGTTGTGGGCTCCTCGGAAGCGGGCTCTGTAGCGGGAGCTTCACCCTCAACAACGCTTACGCTGTAGGTAGCGCCGCTCTTTGTCTCGAAATCAAAGTTGGAGATGTCGAGTGTAAGAGTGATGTCGTTGTAAGCATACTCAGCGAAAACCTCAAGGTTCTTGCCGTCCCAAGCAGCTGTGTTCTCGGGCTCGCCGTCCTTCTTGGAACCGCCGAAGCTTGCGTCCCAACCGCCGTTGCAAGCGAACTTGTACTCATAGTAGGACTCGTCTGTGCCGCCGGCAACGCCCTTGAAGGTGATTGTGTAAACGCCCTTCTCGGTCTCTGTCATTACGTTAGCCTCTGCAGCAGGATCCCAAGAGATACCGTTAAGGAACTGCTTGTCGCCGTTAGCGTTACCAACAGCTGCTACAAACTTAACATCAAAGCCTGCAGCCTTAACGCCTGTGCCTGAGAATGTAGAGAGCTTTGTCTCGGGGTCGAATGTGATTGTAACGTCGCAAGCCTCTGCTACTTCAAAAGCATAGTTAGCGCCGTTCTCGTCGCCGTACCATTCGCCGCCGTAAACAACCTTGAACTGGTATGAACCAACGCCAAGGTTCTCATAGGTGAATGTGTAGCCACTTTCAGTAGCTGTCATTGTGTTAGCTGCGTCAGCGGATGCGTCCCAAGCAGCACCTGTGATGGTACCTCTGATTACGGGAGCTGCAGCCTCTGCGTCTTCAGCTGAAGCACTGATCACTGCTACAGATGCGAGCATCATAACTGCAAGCACTAAAGCAATGATCTTCTTGAATTCTTTCATCGGAAAAAATCCTCCTTCTAAATATTTTTGGTTTATAACCACTTTCATTATAATAGAACTTGTCCGAGAAATCAATAGAATTTCCCGAAATTTTAAATCAACACTACACAAAAATTTTTCACGAATATATAAAAAACTTGTCTATCTTGGCAATTTATTTTTTTAAAGAAAAAAATGGCAGGTGAAAACCGCTTTCACCTGCCAAAGTTCTGAAAGGTTTAGAATTCGTTGTTCTTAACGTACTCGAATTCCTTGATAATTTCGTCGGAGGGCTTCTTTGTAACGAGAGAAACCGCAACCATAAAGATAAGTGCAATCGGGAAGCCGATAGCCAGTGAGTAGAGACCTGTGGAAGAGCCGATTGTGACAAGTCCGTCTGCACTGCTTATCATCGGAATGTAGTCCCAGATGATAACCGTCAGCGCACCTGAAATCATACCCGCAAGCGCGCCCGCGGCGCTAGAGCGCTTCCAGAACAGAGCGAGCAGCACAACAGGTCCGAACGCGGCGCCGAAGCCTGCCCAGGCGTCGGAAACAAGTCCCATAATACTCGAGTTCTTATCGAACGCGATGATAAACGCGATAACAGCGATGACTACAACGGCGATTCTGCCGACGAGAAGCGACTTCTTCTCGCTTGCGTCCTTCTTGATAACGCCCTTGTACATATCCTCTGAGATAGCCGAAGCCGTTACGAGGAGCTGGCTGTCAGCAGTACTCATAATAGCCGCCAAAATTCCGCAGAGGAATAATCCGCCGATGAAGATAAGGATACCGTTGTCGGTGAATACCTGCTGAATCATACGGATAAATACAGTCTCGCTGTTGTTGCCGTCGAGCTGAGCCTTGAGGTAAGCTCGACCTACGATACCGATAAGGAACGAAGCGATGAACGCGAGTGTAACCCAGATGATAGCAACCTTTCTGGATTTCTTGATCTCCTTGTCGCTCTTGATAGCCATAAAGCGGACGAGGATATGAGGCATACCGAAGTAGCCGAGACCCCACGCGAGACCAGAGACAACGCCCGTGCCTGTTGCACCCTTGAAGGGGTTAAGGAAGTCAGCGGGAGCCGCAACACCCTTTGACATAAGCGCGGAGCTGAACGAGGTGTCGAAGGTGAGGACTGAGTAAGCGATAATCGGAACGGTGAGAATCGCGACAATCATCATCATACCCTGGATAAGGTCTGTCGTACAAACCGCCTTGAAGCCGCCTAGGAATGTGTAAACAAGGATTACGGCAGCGGCGATGATAAGACCGATTGTGTAGAAGTTGTCATAGCCTGCGGTCGAGCCGTCGCTGAACAGCGTAGCAAAGAGCTTGGCGCCGCTCGAGAAAGCCGATGCAGTGTATACCGAGAAGAAGATTGTGATGATTACAGCCGAAACCACCTTCAGCGAACCCTTACTTTTGAAGCGGTTCTCAAAGAAGCTGGGGATTGTGAGGCTGTTGCCTGCGGCAATCGTGTATCTTCTCAGCTTGCCTGAAACGAAGAACCAGTTAAGCACAGTACCGATTAAAAGTCCGATTGCTACCCAGATGTCGCCCGAGCCTGTGAGATAAAAGGCTCCGGGGAGACCCATAAGCAGCCATCCGCTCATATCGGAAGCTTCCGCCGAAATCGCCGCTGTCCACGCGCCGAGATTTCGACCGCCTAAGAAGTAGTCCTCGTTGTTCTTTGTGCTTCTGGAATATATCGCGCCGATTACAATCATAAGCGCCATATAGAACACAAAAGCGCAAAGCACTATTACGTTGGATGAACTCATATATGTACCTCCTCGATTTAGCACTTTACTAACGTAAAGTTCATATACCCTCTTATATTATCACAGTATTATCTATTTTGCAAGCTATTTTATAAAGGGTAAAAAAGTTTTGATATATTTCTAATATCCCATTGATTTAAAACCCTGTTTCTATTATAATACAATTAGATTATTATGTATAAGTATGTTTAGAGGTAATAGTATGGATATTGTAAGGCGTACGTGGACAGAGATTTCGCTCGACAACGCCCGCGATAATTTTAATACGATAAAGAGCAGGGTTGACGGCGCTATGCTCTGCGCCGTTGTCAAGGCTGACGGCTACGGTCACGGCGCGGCTACTCTCGCCGCTATGTACGAGAAGCTCGGCGCGGGCTATTTTGCGGTCAGCAACATCGACGAGGCAAAGGAGCTCAGGGATAACGGCATCACAAAGCCTATCCTTATCCTCGGCTTCACTCCAGTCGAGAACACTCCCGAGCTCGGCGAGCTCAACATCACCCAGGCGGTTTATTCGCTCGATTACGCTAAAGCTCTCAGCGAGATGTGCGCAAGGCATAATCTCAACATAAAAATCCATATTAAAGTTGATACGGGTATGAGCCGAATCGGCTTTATGTGTCAGGAATTTCCGAGAGATGATTATTCCATAGAAGAAATAAAAACCGCGTGCTCACTCAAGGGTCTTATCCCCGAGGGTATCTTCACTCACTTCTGCGTGTCCGATTGTGCCGAAGAGGGCAGAGAGTTCACCGAGAAGCAGTATTTTAACTTTACGCATACAATTAATTCTTTAAAAGAAAATAACGTTTCCTTTAATATAGCGCATTGCTCCAACTCGGGAGCAATCGAGGATTACCCCGACACCTACCTCAATATGGTCAGAGCGGGAGTTATCCTCTACGGTCTCGCTCCGTCGCCCGCGCTTGCCGATAGCCTCGAGCTCAAGCCCGTTATGTCGATGAAAACCGTCATAGCGCATATCAAGACGGTCGAGAAGGGCGCGACAATCTCCTACGGCAGAACCTTCACCGCGGATAAGAAAATGAAAATAGCTACCGTTCCCGTGGGTTACGCCGACGGCTTCGTCAGAGCCTACGCAAAGGACGGATATATGATAGTAGGGGGCAAGAAGGCTCCCATCGTCGGCAGAATCTGTATGGACCAGACTATGCTCGATATCACCGATATCGACGATGTAAAAATCGGCGACGAGGTGCTCGTATTCGGCAGCGGAGAGCACGGCGAACGCACTGCCGACGACCTCGCGCTCTGCGCGGATACAATCAACTACGAGGTTGTATGCACCGTTTCAAAGCGCGTGCCGAGGTTCTTTGTACACAATGATAAAATTACGGAAGTGATGTATAAAATATGACGCTCCTGGTTGTAGACGGCAACAGTATCATAAACCGCGCGTTTTACGGAATCAGACCGCTTACCACCAAGAGCGGTCAGCCCACGAACGCAATCTACGGCTTTCTGACTATGCTCGAGAAGATTAAGTCAGAGACAAATCCCGACCGCGTCGCGATTGCCTTTGACCTCAGAACTCCGACCTTCCGCCACAAGGCTTACGACGGCTACAAGGCTAACCGAAAGGGTATGCCCGAGGAGCTCGCAGCTCAGGTCGAGCCGCTCAAAAAGCTTCTCACTCTGCTCGGTTATAAGCTCGTCACCTGTGAGGGCTACGAGGCTGACGATATTCTCGGTACCCTCTCAAAGGCGGCTGAGGACAGCGGAAACTTCTGCTATATCGCAACGGGCGACCGTGATTCTCTCCAGCTTGTCTCGAACAACGTCACAGTTGATTTGGCTACAAATAAGGCTAATATTTTCTATACACCCTCAAAGGTAAAAGAGGATTACGGCGTTGCTCCCGACCGTTTGATTGATATCAAGGCGATTCAGGGCGACTCGTCCGACTGTATCCCGGGCGTAGCGGGAATCGGTCCCAAGGGCGCTACGGAGCTGATTTCACGCTTCAATGATTTGGACTATATATATGAAAATATAGATACAATAGATATAAAAGAGGGTATGCGCAAAAAGCTCATAGCCTCCAAGGACAACGCCTATCTCAGCCGTATGCTCGGCGAGATTAAGCGCGACGCTCCCGTGGAGCTTGACCTCGACAGCTACAAGGTCGAGCCTCAGGACAGGGAAGAGGCGGTGCGCTTTATGGGCTCGCTCGAGCTCTACAAGCTCATCGATATGATGAAGCTACGTGAACCGCTCGGGGGTTCGGACGAAAAGCCGTCCGAAAAGGAACATATTTCCGTAAAAGAAATAAATGATTATTCCGAAAAAGAATTATACTTTATCCCCGAATTTGACGGCGACTCACTGTCGCTTGTAATCGCAGGGGACAAGCAGATATATATATTAAAGGAAAAGGCGGTTATCGACAGGCTCCTGTCCGATAAATCCGTCGGCAAGTACACCTTTGACTCCAAGCCGCTGTTCGCTTATGCCGACAAAAACGGCTTTGAGATTAGCTCTCTCAAAACCGACCTGCTCCTCGGCGCGTATCTCTTGCAGCCGTCGGGCTCGTCCTACAGTCTTGACAAGCTCTGCGTGACCTACGGAATTGAGGAACCGATTGTTGATAATTCCGATAAAGAATTATACGCT
The DNA here is from genome assembly GCA_900315785.1 of uncultured Eubacteriales bacterium. GTDB lineage: Bacteria > Bacillota > Clostridia > Oscillospirales > Acutalibacteraceae > Ruminococcoides. The sequence goes on along the minus strand of ONAL01000013.1, from coordinate 8,223 downwards.
TCGGTTTATCCGATGAAAGCCCTCTGCGAAAAGCTTCTCGATGACATTGAAGAAAAGGGTATGACCTCGCTTCTGAACGATGTGGAAATCCCTCTCGCTAACGTCCTCGCCAAAATGGAGAACGTCGGCTTTTCTGTTGACAGAGACGGCATCGAAGCCTACGGCAACGCTCTTTCGGGTCAGATTGAGTCGCTCGAAAGCGAGATTTACGACGCGGTCGGCTACGAGTTCAACATCAATTCTCCCAAGCAGCTCGGCAAGGCTCTCTTTGAGGATTTGGGTCTGCCTGCCAAGAAGAAAACCAAGAGCGGCTACTCCACAAACGCCGACGTGCTCGAGGAGCTCCGCTACTCCTATCCCGTTGTGGATATGGTGCTCAGCTACCGAGCGCTCGCTAAGCTCAAATCGACCTACTGCGACGGACTTCTGAAGGTCATCGCTCCCGACGGTCGTATTCACTCGAGCTTCAACCAGACCGAAACGCGCACAGGCAGAATCAGCTCCACCGAGCCGAATCTCCAGAATATCCCCGTCAGAACAGAGCTCGGACGCGAAATGCGCAAGTTCTTTACCGCGAGGGAAGGCTATGTGCTGATTGATACCGACTACAGCCAGATTGAGCTGAGAGTTCTCGCGCACATCTCGGGCGACGAGAATATGATAAACGCGTTCAAGAACAACGACGATATCCACGCGATTACCGCTTCTCAGGTGTTCAACGTGCCGCTTGAGCTCGTCACACCGCAGCTGCGCTCACGCGCAAAGGCGGTCAACTTCGGCATAGTTTACGGTATCGGAGCGTTCTCGCTCTCCAAGGATATCAAGGTAAGCGTGCGCGAAGCCTCAAACTATATCAAATCCTATCTCGCTCACTACAGCGGAATAGACAAATATATGAAGGAAACTGTCGAGACTGCCCGCGAAAAGGGCTATGTGGTCACGATGTTCGGCAGACGGCGTTATCTGCCCGAGCTCACGACAGGCAACTTCAACACGCGCGCCTTTGGTGAACGCGTCGCCAGAAATATGCCGATTCAGGGCACGGCGGCTGATATCATCAAAATCGCGATGATTAACGTCGATAACAGGATGAAGTCCGAGGGCTTGTCTGCAAGGCTTATCCTGCAGGTGCACGATGAGCTCATCGTCGAAGCTCCCGCCTATGAAGCGCTCAGAGCCTCGATGATACTTCAGGAAGAGATGGAAAAGGCGGTAGCGCTCAGTGTTCCGCTCGTCGCCGAGGTTGGAATCGGTGAAACCTGGTACGACGCAAAGGGGTAAGGCTGATGAAAAACGTAATTTTTGTTTGCACAGGCAACACCTGCCGCAGTCCCATGGCTCAGGGAATCTGCGAAAAAATCTGCTTTGACGAGCGCATTCCCGTCCGCGTGGACAGCGCGGGACTGTCGGTCAAGGCTGGAGAGCCCGCTTCTCAGAACGCGGTTATCGCCTGCCGTGAAATCGGCGCCGATATTTCGCGTCACCGCGCGGTTGATGTTCGCGACTTCGATTTGTCGCTCTATGACGCCGTGTATACAATGTCTCAACGCCACAAGAACGCGCTCATCGCACTAGGCGCGAACCCGTACAAAATCTGGGTTCTCGCGACCGAGGACGGCGGAATTCCCGACCCGTACGGCGGCGACCTCGACCTCTACCGTCAGTGCAGAGACGAGCTTTATAAAGCAGTTAAAATTTCTATAGAAGAATTATGATTATTAGACCGCTTGCGGAAAACGAGATTTCCGCCGTAGCCGAGCTCGAAAAGCTCTGCTTTTCAACTCCGTGGAGCGAAAAGAGCATAAGGGACTCTTTTTTCTCCGACAACAACCGCTTCTTTGTCTGCGAGGCTGACGGACAGCTTGCGGGCTATATCGGTATGAGCGTATCGCTCGACGAGGGCTATATTCTCAACGTCGCCGTTCACCCCGACCACAGGGGAAAGGGCTTTGGAAAGGCGCTTGTCCGCTTTCTGATTGACGAGTTCGGCGACAGGCTCAGCTTCATAACCCTCGAGGTTCGCCCTTCGAATACAACAGCGGTTTCGCTCTATGAGGGCTTCGGCTTTGAAAAGGTCGGAGAGCGCAGAAACTACTACCGCAATCCCGCGGAAAATGCCCTTCTGCTTACCAAGTTTTTTAGATAAGGTGATAAACCTATGAAGATATTATCAATAGAAAGCTCCTGTGACGAGACAGCCGCGGCTGTCGTCGAGGACGGACGCGAGGTTTTAAGCTCCGTCATCGCCTCTCAGGTAGAGGAGCATAAACTCTACGGCGGAGTTGTGCCCGAAATCGCGTCGCGCCGCCACGCCGAGGCGATAGTCCCTGTCGTGTCAAAGGCGCTTTCAGACGCGTCTCTGACTATGGACGACATCGACGCAATCGCCGTTACCCACGCTCCCGGGCTCATCGGAGCCTTGCTTGTCGGCGTGAACTTCGCGAAGGGACTTTCACTTGCCACAGGCAAGCCGCTTGTTCCGACACACCACCTCAGAAGTCACATAGCTTCCAATTATATTTCACATAAAGAATTAAAACCGCCGTTTATGTGCCTTGTTGTCAGCGGCGGACACAGCCATATCGTTATGGTTGAGGATTACACAAAGATGAAGGTCATCGGCAGAACGCGCGACGACGCGGCTGGTGAAGCCTTCGACAAAGCCGCTCGCACAATGGGTATGCCTTATCCCGGCGGTATCGAAATGGATAAGGTCGCCGAGCTCGGCAATCCCGACGCGTTCAAGTTCCCGCGTCCCGTCGTTCACGACGCGCCCTACGATTTCAGCTTTTCGGGTCTCAAGACCGCGGTTATAAACCTCATACATAACCTCGAACAGAGGGGAGAGGCTGTCCCCAGAGAGGACATCTGCGCCTCGTTCCGTTCGGCGGTCGTCGAGCTCCTTGTCTCGAACACGATGAAAGCCTGTGAGGATTTCGGCGTAAAAACCCTCGTTGTCGCGGGCGGAGTTTCGGCAAATTCTCTCCTGCGCAAGCGTCTTTCGGAGGAGAGCGAAAAGCGCGGATTTATGTTCTTTAAGCCCGACAAGTCCGTCTGCACGGACAACGCCGCAATGGTCGGCTCTCAGGGCTACTATGAATATCTCAGCGGCAATATCGCCGACCTCAGTCTCAACGCGGTCGCAACCTTGCCGATTGATTACAGATAAGAGGTAAAATAATTGCATAAAAGAATTATAATTCCTGTTCTTCTCGCTATTTCACTTCTTTTCACCTCGTGCTCCGATTTGATAACCGTCACACGGAGCTCGGCTTCAAAAAAGAACACCAACAGAAAAAACAGTATAAAAATAGATAAAACCAAGCTCGACGACGACATTACGCCGTCACCTTACTACGATACGGCGGTGCTGAGCGTCGGCTACAACGAGCTCGACACAGACGACGAGCGAAGGCTCTACAACGGAATAATCGAGCACAGCTCGGACTTTACCTCAAACAAAAAGACCGAGGACGGCTACGAAATCTCCACCTTTACGCTCTACGACTGCTATCTCGAAGCGGAGGAAGTGGCTAAGGTTTTCTTCGCCGTTGACCTCGACAATCCCTCGCTGTTTTGGCTCGCGAATCCCTATTCCTATTCCTACGGCGACGGAGAGTTCTCGCTGACTCTGTACTCAAATGTCTCCTACAAGCGCTATTCCAAGTGCCGCCGTCAGCTCAATTCGGTAGTCAATTCAGTTCTCAAGGGGCTTGTGCCCGATATGACCGAGCTCGAGCGCGAGCTCTATATCCACGATTATATCGTCAAAAACTGTGTTTACGAAAAGTCCGACAAGGACTTTAACCTCTACACCGCATACGGCGCTCTGATTAACCAGAAGGCGGTCTGCGAGGGCTACACCAAGGCGTTTCAGCTTTTGCTCTCGTACGCGGGCGTGAGCTCGTTCAACGTCAACGGCTCGGTCGATAACAGCGACAACATCGACCACATCTGGAGCGCGGTGAAGCTCGGCGGACGCTACTATTACACCGACGTCACCTGGGACGACACCGACGATATCGATATGTACGACTACTTCAACCTCACCACAAAGCAGCTGCTTCATTCCCATTCGATAGCGCCTTTGTTTGAGGATTATATCAGCTCGGGCGATTTTGACTTTGAGAATATGGTCAACGCGAACCTCGTAATCCCCGACTGCACCGCGACCAAGTACAACTACTACCGCGTCTACGGCTCACATCTCAAGGATATCTCAAAAAACAACCTTGCCGAGGATTTAGCCGACGCGGCTGAGAACGGGGAAGCGTGCTTCTATATTTATGTCGACCCCAAGCTCAACTTCAATATAGCTTACGACCAGCTTTTCTCTGACCAATTATTTCTTTTTAAGAATTATATCTACGAAGCAAACTCAATTTTGGGCTACGATACGCTCGCGGCGTCGGTTTCCGTCGCTCAGCGAAAGTGGCTCAGGACAATTATGGTAGAACTAAACTACAACTAAGGTAATTTTTGGAGGATTTATGACTTACGACTCAAAACCGTTCAGGCTTCTCGAGAACAAAGAGATTGCCGACGGAATTTTCTCGTGGACTGTCGAGAACAGGGAGCTTGCTCCTCTCGCGAAATGCGGACAGTTCGTAAACGTCAAGGTGCCGTCAAGAGTTCTCAGACGTCCGATTTCTATCTGCGACGCTGACGAAAGCACCCTTCGGCTTGTGTTCCAGGTCAAGGGAGAAGGCACACGCCTTATGTCCGAGATGAAGTCGGGCGACGAAGTCGAGCTTCTGGCTCCGCTCGGTCACGGCTTTGAAATTGAAGAAGGCAAGCGCTATTGCTTTGTCGGCGGCGGTATAGGCGTTCCGCCTCTGCTCTTTGCCGCGAAGCAGTGCAAAAATCCTATGGTAATCACAGGCTTCCGCAATAAAGATTTGGTCATTTTACAGGATGATTTCAAGTCAATCGGAGCCGAAACCTACCTCGCGACCGACGACGGCTCCGCGGGAATTCACGGCTTTGTCACCGACGTTCTCAAAGAACACCTCGGCGAGATTGACGCCGTCTGCGCCTGCGGTCCCACGCCTATGCTCAAGGCTGTCGCAGAGGTCTGCAAGGGCAAGGTTGAGTGTCAGGTTTCGCTCGAGGAGCGAATGGGCTGCGGCATCGGCGCGTGCCTTGTCTGCTCCTGCAAAACCAAGGAAAACGACGGAGTACATATGACTCAGGTCTGCCGTCGAGGCCCTGTATATAAGGCTGAGGAGGTGTTCTTCGGTGGCTGATTTATCCGTAAGTATCTGCGGTGTGGATTTCAAGAATCCCCTCATAGCCGCTTCGGGAACCTTCGGCTTCGGACGCGAGTTTGCAGAGCTTTATCCGCTCTCTGAGCTCGGCGGAATTTCAAGCAAGGGTATCACGCTTGAGCCCCGCGACGGCAACCCGACCCCTCGAATTGCCGAGGGCGAGAGCTCAATTCTCAACGCGGTCGGTCTACAGAACCCGGGCGTTGACCACTTTATCGAGAATGACCTCGACTGGCTCAAGGCTCAGAACACAGTAGTAATCGCGAATATCGCGGGCAACACCGCCGAGGATTACTGTACAATGGCTGAGAAGCTCAGCGACACCTCTGTCGATATGATTGAGCTCAATATCAGCTGTCCCAACGTCAAGTGCGGCGGCGTTCAGTTCGGAACACAGCCCTCGTCCGTGGCTTCAATCACCTCAGAGGTCAAAAAGCACTGCAAAAAGCCCCTCATCGTAAAGCTCAGCCCCAACGTAACCGACATCGCAGAAATCGCGAGAGCAGCGGAGAGCGCGGGCGCTGACGCGATTTCAATGATAAACACACTCACGGGTATGCGTATAGATATCAACACAGCGCGTCCGATTATCCGAAACAACACGGGCGGAATGAGCGGTCCCGCAGTTTTCCCCGTGGCAGTCCGTATGGTCTGGCAGGTCGCGAATGCCGTCAAAATCCCGATAATCGGAATGGGCGGTATTTCAAAATGGCAGGACGCTGTTGAAATGCTTATGGCAGGCGCTTCGGCGCTTCAGATTGGCACGGTGCTCTTTAACGACCCGTACGCTCCCGTAAAGATTAACGAGGGCTTGAACAGGTTCCTCGACGAAAAAGGAATGACTTCGGTTACTCAGCTTACAGGCGCTGTACAGCCGTGGTAATGGGGTATTGATATGATTATTCTATCGGTAGATTTAGGAAAAGCGCGCACAGGGCTTGCGGTGTCCGATGTTTCGGAAACTCTCGCTTCACCTCTGGCGCAGATACATGAAAAAAATCCTTCGGCGCTTCTCGATAAGGTATCAAACGTAGCCATAGCAAGAGGCGCGGAGCTGATTGTCGTCGGACTCCCCAAGAATATGGACGGAACCGAGGGCGACTCAGCCAAGTCGGCGCGTGAATTCGCCGCCGCTCTCAAGGAAAAAACAGGTATAATCGTGCGTATGCAGGACGAGCGCGGCACCACAATAACCGCCCACAACCTGCTTAACGCCACAAATACACGGGGTAAAAAGCGCAAGAACGTGGTCGACTCGGTAGCTGCCACAATCATTCTTCAAAACTACCTCGACTCTCAGAATCCCACCAAGTAAATCATTTATATATTTAGAAGTTATGAAAGGATGATTATTATGAAAAAATGGAAGCTGTCCTTAGTCTCGCTTTCACTTACGCTCGCGCTTTTGCTCACAGCGTTTGCGGGATTGGCAGTAACCGCCTCGGCTGAGAACGAGGAATCCTCTCCCTTAAACGAGCACGGTCTCGTCGATAAGGTAGAGGGCGGTTCAATCCTCCATTGCTGGTGCTGGAGCTTCAATTCTATCAAACAGAATATGAAGAGAATCTCCGAGTCAGGCTACTCCGCAATTCAGACCTCTCCGATTAACGGAATTATCGAGGGCGACGACGGCGGTATGGAGATTTACGGCGACGGCAAGTGGTATTTCGCTTACCAGCCCACAAACTACAACATCGGCAACTATATGCTCGGTACCGAGGAAGAGTTCAAGGCTATGTGCACTGAGGCTCACAACTACGGAGTAAAGGTTATCGTTGACGTTGTAGCCAACCACACCACACCGTCCAAGAATCTCGTAGCAAGCGAGCTCAGAAACATCGCGGGCGGTCTCTACCACTCCGACAGCGGCAACTCTGACGACGCGCGCCGCAATATGACCCAGTGGTACAACGGACTTCCCGATGTAAACACCCAGAACCCCAACTATCAGCAGGTCATTCTCAACTTCCTTAAGAAGGCTGTTGCGGACGGCGCTGACGGCTTCCGTTACGATACGGCTAAGCACATCGAGCTTCCCGACGACGACCCGTCCTACGCTTCTGAGTTCTGGCCGACAGTTCTCGCAAACGGCTCAACCTTCCAGTACGGCGAAGCGCTCCAGGGCGTCAACACCGAGGAAAAGAAGGCGACAAGACTTGCCGATTATTCAAAGATTATGCACGTAACGGCTTCCGCTTACGGCAACTCAATCCGCGACTACTTCCTGACAAATTCGGGAACGGCTTCAACCCTCAAGGGCTACAACAGCGAGGGCGCCGCTTCCGACAGACTCGTTATGTGGGTAGAAAGCCACGATACATACGCGAACGGCGAAACCCCGAACAATGTCGTTTCGTCCTACTGGCTCACAAACCAGCAGATTCGAATCGGCTGGGCTATGATTGCCGCAAGATCCGATACAACAACTCTGTTCTTCAGCCGTCCCTACGGCAGCTCACCGTCAACCGACAGGAAGCGTGACGGTTCCACAATCTGGGGCACAAACCACCTCGGCGACGCAGGCGACGACAACTACTTCCACCCCGAGGTTGTTGCGGTCAACAAGTTCAGAAACGCTATGATAGGCGAGAGCGAAACGCTTGCAAACGTAGGCTCCAAGAAGAACTTTATGGTAACCAGAGGCACAAGAGGCGCGGTTATCACCAACAACGCCGACACCGACCTCGTTATCAATAACAGAGCGGTAACACTCGCTCAGGGTACTTATACGGACGCTGCTCACGGCGGAAAGTTCTACGTCGTAGACGGAAAGCTCTCGGGTACAATCAAGGCGGGCGAAATCGCCGTTCTCTACGATGACCCCGACCTCTACACAACCGAGGTTCCCACAACCGAGCCCACAACGGCAGCTCCGACAGTTGAGCCGACAACCGCGGCTCCCACAACAGAGCCTGTTACAGAACCCGTTACAGAGCCCGCTCCCGCAACAACTATG